>CALCPB010000380.1 GCA_937897665.1 uncultured Halomicronema sp.
CGAATATCGCCACGGGTAGATCAGTCAGAAACCCAGTGGAGTCAGCAAACTCAGCCTATTGCAGAAACGACTTGTCTACGAGATTGATGCCACCGAGAGCGGTTATGAAGCCTTTCCAGAATTGCGCTGCACCTTAGGGGGGCGCTCAGTTGTGCCTGACATTGCTGTACTCGCGAGCGAGCAAGTACCCGTTGGCGAAGATGGGGAGATTGCCAGTGGTGGCATCAATACTGCCCCTGATTGGGTTATCGAAATTCTGTCACCTAATCAAAGCCAAACCCGAGTAACCGGCAACATTTTGCACTGTCTACGGCATGGGACTCAACTGGGCTGGTTGCTTGACCCAGAAGAGAAATCGGTGTTGTGTTATCAGCCCGATTGCCTCCCCTTACTGCTGGAAAAAGCCGACCCCATTCCCGCTTTGCCTCAGATTGATCTGCCCCTTTCTGCAGCGGCTATCTTTCAATGGCTCAAGCGCTAGCACCACGTCAGCTCAAGTAGAGCTGACGCCTAGGGCTGCAGCAGTGCAGCGATCGCCTGTCGAATAGGCGCTTCATCTTCAGGGTTTTGATAGGGGTTGCCTGCCCGATGGCCCCAAATTGAAGGAATGGCGAGATAGTCAGCATGTGCAATCAGGTCGGCTTCAGCGGCACAGTCTGCGGGCGTGAAATAGAGATCCGTGGCTGCAGGCATCACCAACGTCTGCGCCTGAATCGTACTGAGCGCTTTGGCATAGTCGCCTTGAAAAACGGGCGTATTGCCAACATCACACCGGAGCCAGGTATCGATCATCGCGATCAGGTTGTGGGGGTCGCGCTGACGATAGCCCGCTTCCCAGCCGCGCAATAGATAGTCCTCCAGCGAGTCATAGCCAAATTGCCGATAGAGCTGTGCTTTGTAATAGGGTTGGGAAGCGGCCCAACTGGCATAAATGCGCGCATAGGTGCGGTAGCCGCGATCGGGCACGCCATCAAAGCCATGGCCGTTCCACATGGGGTCGGCGGTGAGGGCTGCTCGCAAGCTCCAGAGAAAAATCTTGTTGTGATCAGTGGTCTTCGCCGTGCCGCAGATCGCCGCGATCCGCTCCACCCGGTCAGGGTAATGGGTACCCCAGTAGTAAGCCTGCTGTGCCCCCATCGACCAGCCATAGACCAGCGCCAGTTTTTCCACGCCAAAGACCTCGCGCAGCATCTGCGCTTGGGCGCGAATGTTGTCATAGTGGGTGAACCAGAAGCCATCTTCCGCCAGGCCACAGTTCGAGTCGTTGCTCGGTGAGGTGGAAAGGCCGTTGCCAAACTGGTTCGGAATGACGATGCAGTAGCGGGTCGGGTCGAGAATACGATCTACGCCAATCAGCCAGTCAATATCAGCATGCTGCGCTCCGTAGGACGTGGGATACAAAATGACGTTGGCGCGATCGCCCGCCAACTCCCCGTAAGTCTGATAAACCAGCGTGGCTTCTGACAAAGTGACACCACACTGGAGTTCAAAATTTTTCAGCGTAAATGATTGGGCAGATGTGCTCATGAAGCCGCTGGCCCGAAATCGGCCACGACAGCACGATTCACCTCCACATAGCCCGGTGCCACATAGGCAAAGTACAGAGAAAGCTCATCGTGAGCAGCGGCCAGCTGGTGAAAGGGGATGGACGGGTAGAGATGATGTTCCGCGTGGAAGGGCATATTCCACATCATCAGCCTGATCGGCCAAGTGGTGAGGGTGGTGCGGGTATTCGTCAGGGGGTTATCCCCATCAGGGCAACCGGTGTGTTCAGCAATTAGGATGAAGCGTAGCAGCGGCTGGCCGATCGCCAGGGGCAATACCCAATACAGCCAGAGCCACGGCTGACCGACGGCGATCGAGACGGCGATCGCGCCGCCATAGATGGCCAACTGTAACCAAGTTGATCGCTGCACTTCCTGATAGGCCGTCTCAGGCAAGTAGGGCATATTTTCAAACTGTCCTGTCGCGACCTGCCAATGGCCCTTAATCTTGCCGATCCACCAAGGAATACCAGTCATCACCCAGAGATACTCTGTCCAAGTAGTGGGAATCAAGTCTTCCAACTCGGGATCTTTGCCGGGCACTTTGGTATAGCGATGGTGCCATTTGTGATAGCGACGATAAAACGTACTGTTGTAGCCCGAAAGCACGCCCGCCAGCCAGCCCACACCATCATTGAGGCGATTACTGGCGAAGGCCGAGCGGTGAACACATTCATGCACAGCTGCAAACATAGTGGCCAAACTGAAGCCGTAGAGGATTAAGGCCGGCAAGGCGATCGCCCAGTATTCTCGCTGGGTGGCCCACCAATAGCCGCTGATGCCCATCACGACCAAATGAGCGGCCAGTTGACTCAGGCCTTTCACATTTGAGCGCTCATTCAAACGCTTTAGATCTGCCGCCGCCAGCAGCTGCCGCGGATCGATACCCCGCTCTGTCATCGCCATTGCCGAATCCTCACTGGACGTCATCCGCCTTCCCAAAATATCCACCGATCATAAAAGCCCGGAGACGATTAGGGGTGTAATGGCAGCTACGGTTCGTGCAGCACAATGTGCGCCTGCGCCTCTAAATCGGCAGGCGTCAGGTTGGCCAAGGCATCGATAAAGTGGGGCACAAACGTGCCCGGCCCCTGCGCCTGCTGCCGGGCCAGCTCGCCAGCGACCCCCATGGTCGCCATCGTCGCCACCGCAGCAGTCAACGGCGAGGCCGCTCCCGTCGCGCCGACAAACGCCCCCATCAGCGCAGTCGCGGTGCAGCCCATACCCGTAACCTGAGCCATCAGGCGATCGCCATTCTGCACTTCGACCCACTGTTCAGCGCTGATGATGTGATCAACTGGCCCGCTAATCACCACCGTCGTCCCAAATTGCTGCGCTAAGTTACGGGCTGCGTCTAGGGCTGCCTCAACAGCGAGGGTGCTGTCAACTCCCCGCGTTTTGACTGTAGCCTGGGCCACCGCGCAAATCTCAGATGCATTGCCACGAATCACGGCGGGTGGGGCGATCTCCAGCAGTTCTTGAGCCGTGCGCGTGCGCAGTTGAGTCGCTCCCGCACCCACCGGATCAAGAATGTAGGGAACCCCTCGGTCACGGGCACTGGTCACGGCCTTTTGCATGGCGACAATCCAGTCGTCGCTGAGGGTACCAATATTAATAACTAACGCTTGGGCCAAGCTCACCATCTCTTCGACTTCGGTGATCGCGTGGGCCATAACAGGCGATGCGCCGGCAGCCAGCAGCGCATTAGCC
>CALCPB010000381.1 GCA_937897665.1 uncultured Halomicronema sp.
TCGAGACACCTCAGGGTCAGGTTTGCTCCGGCTTATACATCAGTCATGCTTTGGTCCATGGATGGAGTTAGATCCCCCCTGAAAAAGGGACATCCCAGTGCAAATTGGCCAGATCCCCCTTGTTAAGGGGGCAGCGACAAGGGGGATCGGTCTTGTCGCTGAGTTCTAGAAATGTGTATGAGCGACAGCCTTGAGAAAGAGAGGTGCCGCAGGCGGTGAGGTTTTCCCACATGTCCAAATTCCAGTTCTCAATCTGGATGAGGTTTAGTTGACACGTCGTCGATAACAATCCTTAGATGGTCTCCGGTTCAATCCGGCCATAAAAGCGTCCCTTGATTTTGACGCCCATGGCTTCTTTCGCCCCAAAGTCGGTGTCCGAAGGTTGGGCGCTCTCAAACAAACCGGCAATTTCGCCCGTCGCTTGATTGACCCGGTTGACCTGCAGAGAAATGGACCCCTGGCCAATATCAAAGACCTTGGTATTGGGGCGAGCAAATTCTTCGCTATCAGCACTCACCGGTAGACCGGCGGCCACATCGTAGCCCATCGCCAGACCGCGCCCTTTGGGGTCAATAAAGCTCGAGGTGCGATAAGGCGGCACATCAAACGTACCGGCCAACCGACTAGAGGGGCCAAGACGACCAGAAGAATCTTGATTTTGAGCCACTAAGCCCTTAATGGTGAATAACAGCGGTACCCGTTCGCCATCGGGGAGCTGCACCGTCACCGGCTGAAAATCAAATCCCCCCTGCTCAGTAAAGGTCAGCATGCCGTTGGGCGCAGCCTTGAGAGAACCGCTCACCTGATCAAGGGTGAAACTTTCTCGGGTTAACGGTTTGGTGAGTTCAAACTGACTGTCCTGCCGTTTGATGCGGGGCGATCGCTTCACCAAAAAGGTTTTGGGTTCTAAACACAGTTCTTTGAGCTGATAAGACAGGTCGGTGGCGATCGCGAGCGAATCCAGGCTCGCTTCCGACAGCTCTGGACAGTTGTTGGCTAGCCCACTACCTCGAATGTCGTCATAACTCAAGGAGCCGTTGTTGGCGGTGGGACTGCTGCTACAAGCCGTCAGGAAACCTAAAAAAGTCGCTAAAAAGAGGGCGATTAACGAACGGTATTTCATGTCTTTATGCAAATTCATTTTCCTAATAACTCCTAACTCCATTCAGCAATGCGCGATCGCGAGCCTGTTAGCTTAAAAACTGAGCCAACCTGCCACCCTCCAGTCCTCTCTTGGGTTGAAGAGAGGACTGAAGAGCGCAGGCATAAAGATGACCGGCTTGCCCTAACATCTGGCTAAGGACAGCTCCACTGCTAGATTTGAACAAGACTAATCTCCTGTTTGATCGCCTCATATCTGAGTGACGTGTTTTCCATCCGTAGACTATTCATCCGGACAGCCCACAGACTCAAACAGAAAATAATCAAGACGAGGATCAAAGCGCGGTTCTTCATCTCTTTACTCAAATTCAGATGTCATGTAATTGGCATTATTCAGTTCAGCAGCAGCCGATTGCTCCTGCTGGATTAGGGGTAAAAACCAAGCAGTCAAGCTCTGAAAACCTGGGCCTAGCCTCTGCCAGACAAGGCTTCAATGATTAACGGCTGGGTTACCCATGAATCTAGGGAGAGCCAACAGATTAATCCGGCCACAGCTACCCAAAAACTGCCCGCCGAATATTCTTTCTCGGCATCAATTGAGGCGTTCATTAAGGTGGCTGAATTTGCAGAAGACAGCCAAGATCATGGCCTTGACACCGATCACTCAAACGCCTCAAATTCGGTCAATACCAACGAGTGCGTGACTTGTATCAAACCAGAAAGATCTAAAGAACTGGTGAAGGCCCCATTCGATGAGACCTATCGAAAAGTTTCTTTAAGCGATTTTAATCTGTTCATAAGTTCTTCATTTTTTTTGCTTATTCTCCTTTCAAACCTAGTAAAAGATGAAGTCTTTTCAAAGAGGCCAAGGCAGCTGATTCTAGATTAAGTGGAATCTTATCTGTATTCATCAATGAAGAGACGTCAAGAAATTTGAGCCGAGATGCGGGTAATCTCTGCTGAATTTTCTTGATGACCCTTTGAGTGAAGTTCATCTTCTATGAGCCTAGTCTTGAATCAGTCGTCCACTCTCTGAGCGGCTGCTGTGCATAGATTTGGCTCCTGTTGAAGCCGTCTTCAGCAAGAAGCCTCAAACACTCAAAGTACCCTCTCATCAGAAGTTAGCTGGCTTGGGATAACAATTTGATGACTAAAATTTCTCAAATGAAATTTTCAAAAAATTCACTCAAGAAAAGATATCAAACTCTAGGAGCAAGATAATTCAAGCCATCGCTTGATATGGATCTTTCATGCTGCGTTAAATTAGGAGAAATCTAGTCATGAGCTTAGTCACGGAACTGATTCTGAGTGCCGATAGCGAGGCCCGTTATCCTGCCCCTAAAGAACTGAGAATTTTTCAAGACTTCGCAAAAACCGGCGAACAGCGGATTCGGATTGCTAAGGCGCTAGCCGAAAATGAACAGCGCATCGTGCAAAACGGCAGTAAAAAGTTTTGGGAGCGTTGTCCTAATACCCCGAGTAATAGTGGCGTCGATCGTAAGACCAATTCCTGCCAGCGTGATCAAGGTTGGTATGTGCGCCTGATTGCTTATTCCATTCTGGCGGGCAGTGAGCGCCCCTTAGAAGAAATCGGCACCGTTGGCATTAAAGAAATGTACAACAACTTAGAAATTCCCATTCGCAATATTGCCGAATGCATGCGTTGCCTCAAAGAAGAAGCGATGGCTGTCATGAGTGACGACGATGCCCAAGAGGTCGCTCCCTACTTCGATTTGATTATTCATTCTTTGTCGTAGGCATTCTCAGTTTTGAGTTGAACTTCAACTCTTTTATCGAGAACTCACTTCTGCTTTCAAGTTGGGAATAGGTTCAGGGTTGCAGGTTCAAGGTTCAAAGCTTTAACAGATGAGCTCTGACCTTGCACCTCTGACCTTCTACCTTGCACATTTTGACTTTTGCCGCTCTCTCTCTCTTAAAACTTTTTCTGAATACCTAAGGAGATCTTTAATGCAAGACGCTATTACGACCCTGATCAATACTTCTGACATGCAGGGCAAATATTTGGACGATAGCTCGTTAGATAACCTGCAGAACTATTTTCGCAGTGGCGATCTACGAGCCCGCGCCGCCATGTCGGTGAGCGCCAATGCCTCCAAAATCGTCACCAAAACAGTTGCCAAAGCCTTGCTGTATACCGATATCACGGCTCCGGGCGGCAACATGTACACCTGCCGCCGCTATGCGGCCTGCATTCGCGATATGGACTATTTCTTGCGCTATGCCACCTACGCCATGCTGGCGGGCGACCCGTCCATTTTGAATGAGCGCGTGCTCAACGGCTTGAAAGAAACCTATAACTCCTTGGGGGTTCCCGTTGGGGCAACGGTGCGAGCGGTGCAGTCCATGAAAGAGGTCGCCAGTGAAATGCTGGGAGCCGAGGCCGGCCAAGAGATGGGCGTCTATTTCGACCATATCTGTTCAGGGTTGAGCTAGGGACTGACTGTATGGGGTCAGTCAGCTCGGCAAACAGTCTCGCGAGGGGGTCGGTGATCAAAGTGAGGTGTTCAGGAAGTCCTGGGCTTCGTCACCTCATGACTGCTGGCGCAAGGTCGATCACTCCGGTCGCTTTGAGAGCTCTCCCTCTTAAAGCGATCGCGCTCCCCGCCTGACTTTGATGGTTGATGCCGGTCTGTGAGCTCTCCCTCTCTGGCCGGTATTAGCCTTCGCCTGAGCCGCATCATTGCTTTCGCCGACCCCGCCGCATCATCCCCCTATTCCAGTGACTTGCCGTCTGGTCTTAACGGCCCTGGCGACGGCGATACCTCTGAATCAAAACCTTATAACAATAGGATTTGCCATGAGCATCATTACCCAAGCGATCGCCAATGCCGATCGCGAAGCGCGATATCTCAGTCGGGGAGAACTGGAGGCGATTAGTCATTTCTTTGACGAGGGACAACAGCGTCTCCGCATTGCCTCCATTTTGACCAGCAATGTTCAACTCATTGTGGAGCAAGGCAGTCAGCGATTTTGGCAACGCTGCCCCCTGACTCCCAGCAATAGCGATAACCCCCGCTTTCAGGCTTCGTGTCTGCGTGATCAGGGCTGGTTTCTGCGCCTGATTTCCTATGCCGTCGTGGTGGGCGACATTGACCCGCTGCAGGCCAGTGGGGTACGCGGGGTCAAGGAGATGTACACCTCCCTCGAAATTCCCCTCAACAATGTGGCGGAATGCATGGGCTGTCTCAAGGAAGTGGCCCTCAGCCTGTTGAGCATTGATGATGCGGCAGAAGTCGCGCCCTATTTTGACTACTTGATTGAAGGGCTCAGACGCTAAGGCGAGTCAGGGTTCACCGTCAGGATTTTTGATTAACCCCGCGACTCAACCGGGCCTCATCAGAAATCTGGTTTCTCTCAGCAACATTTTTAATTCGGAGTTTAGAACACACCATGACTGATCGGATCAACGGGGGGAGTCCAGTGATTCATCCCCAGCAGTATCACACGGTGCCAACCGCCGTCATCACTGAAGCGATGCAGCGCGATCGCTATTTAAGCCGCGGTGAAGGCCAAGAACTCTTAGCTTTTTTTGGCGCTGGGATGAAGCGACTCGCGATTGCCCAAACCCTGACTAAGCACGCTGATCGCATCGTGGCAGCAGGGGCCAACCGCATTTTTGTGGGCGGCAACTCGATGGCCTATCTAGAGCAGCCTGAGGAGTCTTTGGGACTGCCAGGCTCCGACTATTTCATTGCCGAAGACTACCTCTCGGCGGTGACCCGGCAGCAAAAAGCGCGGGCCAGCAATCGCGATCGCCCGCGGCTAGTCGACGAGTCCAACCCGCTGCTGGAATGGTTTCAAGGACTGATTGCGGGTGGTAAACCCGCTGCGCCCAGCCGGTTTCGTACGATCGATATTGGCCGCTACGGCCCGGTGCGGATGAAGCGATCGCTGCGCGACTTGAGCTGGTTTTTGCGCTACATCACCTATGCCATTGTGGCGGGGGATACCAGCATCATTAGCGTCAATACGCGCGGCCTGCGGGGCGTGATTCCGGAAGATGTCACCCTAGCCACCGTCGTCGCCCTGCGAGAAATGCAGTGGAAAGCGCTGACCTATTTTCCCAAAAAGGGACAAGCCGCCGCGCTAGTGGGGCGCTACTTTGATGTCTTGATTGATGACTATGAGGTCGAAAAACCCAATCCGCAGTTGCGACTGGGGGTTTCTAAACATCACGCCGGGTTGCCCTTACCCCAAAGCTATCGCGATAGTGCCAGCCTGCAGCCCCACTGGGTGATGAAGGCCGACTTGCCCGACATCGAAAAAGATGATGTGGTGCGAGCAGCCTGCCGCCAAGTGTTTGAGCGCGATGTCACCCAGACCCACGGCACTCTGCTGGCAGCGCCCGTCTCTCAGGTCAAAAGCGACCTGGGGACGATGAAAGCTATCTTTCGGCTGTTGGGCTAATCGCGCCTGTATCGGCAGCTTTTCTACGAGCCCTACAGCATCAGCCGCAGCATTGAGCTGGCCTGCCGTCACTTTCTCGGTCGCGGGCTGAGCTGCCTAGAAGAGTTTCAGACGTACTTTGACGTCATCTCTGATGGCGGGTTTCCGGCCTTGGTGGATGCCTTTATCGACTCGCAAGAATATGCCGACTACTTTGGCGAAGAAATGGTGCCCTACCTGCGCGGTTTGGGGCGAGAGGCTCAGGAATGCCGCAACTGGGGTCCCCAACTCGACCTGTTGAAATACAGTGCGCCGGTGCGCAAGGTACCGCAGTTTGTCACGACCTTTGGCGGCTATCAGCTACCGCTGCCGAATCAGCATCCTTACGGGGCGGGCAACGATCCGCTGGAGATTCAGTTTGGAGCCATCTTCCCGCAGGAAACGCGCGATCCGCAGCCGCAGCCCGCTCACTTTAGCGAAGACAGCCGCCGGATTTTGATCAGCAACGGCGTGGGCAACGGCCTGGTCGATCGCCATGCCGCCCACCTCGGTCGCGCCCCTGGTGCAATGGAACAACAGCGGCTGCAGTGGGAAGCGGTTGTTTCCCCGAATGGCCTGAACGGCAGTGCGGGCGGCGAGCCGCCCCGCCAGACCAGCTTTAGTCTGACCCACCACTCCCCCGAGGCGGTGATTCAGGCGACCTATCGCCAGGTCTTTGGGCGAGCGGTGTGGGCTGGCCAGCGGCAGCAAACGGCTGAAACCCAGTTGAAGGCAGGCAATATCACCCTGCGAGAATTTGTGCGGCAGTTGGCGAAATCGCGCCCCTTCCGTCAGCTGGCTTGGGAGACGCTCTACATCACCAAGGCGATCGAATATATTCACCGGCGCTTGCTGGGTCGCCCGACCCGCGAGCGCCGAGAAATGTCCCGGTACTACGTCCTCTGTGCCCGCCAAGGCGTTTATGCCTTGGTCGATGAGCTGATCGACAGTGCCGAATACCTGGCGGTCTTTGGTGAAATGATCGTGCCCTATGAGCGCTACCTGACGCCGCAGGGCTATGCCCAGCGATCGCCCCAAGGGCCTAGCGGCTGGTTCAAACCTCGAGAAAATCCCACGATCGCGGGGGAATGGATGCAAACCTACGCCAAGACCGCGATCGCCCAGGGGCACACCGCCAATCACCACAACGGGCGCGACCACAGTGCCGGGTCGACAGCAGCCAGCCCAGAGCCGGTC
>CALCPB010000382.1 GCA_937897665.1 uncultured Halomicronema sp.
TGTCGTCTGGTTTCAGAGAATCGGGATAAGAGCTAGCGGCGATCACATGGCCACAAAGATCTTGAACTCAGGCATGTTGCCTTGAGACGGGCAGTCCACTGGCAGGTCAGCGCTATAGTTTGAAGGCTTGGTCTTACGAAGGGAGCGCCGCTATGGGGTGGTATGGTCGCTGGGTGTTTCCGCGTTTACTGGAATGGAGTATGGCGGGAGAGCCGCTCTCAACCTATCGGCGAGAGGTGCTGGCAGATGTCACCGGCCAAGTTTTGGAGATTGGTTTTGGCACGGGCTTAAACCTGGCTCACTATCCTGAAACGGTGTCATCCCTCACGGTGATTGATCCCAATCCTGGCGTGGCCGCGATCGCTCAACCCCGCATCGACGCCTCGCCTTTACCCATCACAAGTAAACCGCTGCGGGGCGAGTCGCTCGCCTTCGCAGATGAGACCTTTGATTGGGTCGTCAGCACTTGGACGCTCTGTAGCATCGCCAACCTCGATCAGGCCCTGCAGGAAATTCGCCGCGTTCTCAAACCGGGTGGCAAATTCACCTTTATTGAACACGGACTGAGTGATGACCCCAAACTACAGCCCTGGCAACATCGCCTGACGCCCCTACAAAAGCGCATCGCCGATGGCTGCCATCTCAATCGGGCGATCGCGCCGCTGGTGGAGACGTATCTGCCGATCGCCAGCCTCAAAACCTACTATGCAAAAGGCTTACCCAAAGTTGGTGGTTATTTTTATCAAGGTGTTGCCGTCAAGCCAGGTTGAAGACGGGCTCAAACATCACACCAGCATCGGGGTTGGGCAATGCCAAGCCACTCCTACCAAACTGTGACAGCCGGTCTGGTCTTGCCGCAAAATATGCTTAGCGGCCCGACAGCCGCACGAGGCCAATGCCGCCAAAATACAGCGAGAGCACCGCGCCGCCCAAAAGACTTTGCGTTACCGGATCCGTTGACGGCGTTAACACCGCGCCCAAAATAGCCGCGCCTAAAAAGATATAACGCCAGCCTTTGAGCATGGTTTCGGAACTGACGATGCCAAGCAGCGCCAGCAAGAATTGCACAACCGGTACTTGAAACGCCAGCCCCGTGCTGAATAACAGCAGCAGCACAAATTCGAAGTAGCGATCGATTGACCACAGCTGCTCGACCACATTTTCGCCATAGCTGATAAAAAAGTTGAGGGCGGCGGGAATCAGCGCGATGTAGGCAAAAAAGAGACCGACAAAAAACAAGCCGCTGGAGCCCAATACCACCGGGCCGATGACGCGGCGTTCGCGGCGAGTTAGCCCCGGCAGCACAAACATAATGACTTGGTAGAGGATGAAGGGACTCGCCACCAAGATGCCGCAGTAGCCCGCCACCTTCAGCGAGACAAAGAAATATTCCCCAGGTGACAGCTGCAAAAACTTGGCGCCCTTGGCGGGTACCTCTAACAGCTGCACAATCCGCTCGACGAACACAAAACAGCCCACAACGCCGAGCATGACCGCAATCAGCGAATAAAAAATTCGCATCCGCAACTCTTCGAGATGATCAAAAATCGACATCTCAACATCGCCCGGTGCCTCATCAAGATGATCATCAGGTTCGCGATCACCCGATTTTGGTGGCAGCGTTTCGGTGTTGGGAGATGAGGTCATAGCCTAAATAAAAGCGCGTCACGGTAACCAGGTGTCC
This sequence comes from uncultured Halomicronema sp., assembly GCA_937897665.1. GTDB lineage: Bacteria > Cyanobacteriota > Cyanobacteriia > Phormidesmidales > Phormidesmidaceae > Halomicronema. The sequence goes on from CALCPB010000382.1 coordinate 1,685, forward strand.
TCATTGTAAGAGGCATCTTTTATCTATGGGTTGGGCAGCGTTTCTGGATCGGTCTCGGGGGTCAAGGTGAGATTGCTGACCGTACCCGGTGCGCCCAGGCGGCTCTCTTCACTGCCGTTAAAGGAATACAAAACACCGCCCGAGTTACCCGCGGTGACCAGCAACTCGTTTTGAGCCGTCCAAGACTCGCGAGTGCCCGCTGTCAGCGTGCCTTCATACACTTCTTCGCCATCGACGGTGACCCGCATCCAGGCATCATCTTCAAGGTTTACATCAAAGGTGATCGGGGCGTCGTTGGCGGCAACGGGCTCGCTCTCAGCCGTCGCGGTCGTTTCCGCCGCGTCAATATTATCCTCAGCTGTCGGCTCAGCGGACTCTTCAACTGGGTCAGTGGTATGGGCTCGCTGCGGGGTGTTGCGCGTGGTCAGGAAGGCGATTAGTGCGATCGCGGTGGCGACGGCCGCTGCCCCTAAGAACCAGATCACTGGATTGCTACCCGTTCTTGATTCGGGCGATGCCCCCCCTCGAACAATCGGCTCAGCTTTAGAAAGCACTTTCAGGCCGTGTTTGTCTTCTGGATTGACCACCCCTTCGACACTACCCTGAGTAACCAGCTGCGGGTCGGGCAAAACGGCGACCGGTGTCGGTTCAAACTGTTTGGCGACTTCGCGACCATTTAACCCGAGATGGTCGGCATACCGAAGAATAAACCCCTGCACGAACACCGGTTCGGGCAGAGATTCCCAGTCACCAGTTTCGATCGCTTTCACCAAGGCGGGACGAATAAAAATTTGATTCGCAACTTCATCAACCGTCTTACCTTTTTCCTGACGCAGGTCTTTTAGGTAAGCACCGACCTTGAGAAGCTGCTCCTGCTGGGCTGGATTCACGTTGCACCTTGCCTTACTCAGAGAACACAGCGATGGACAAGTCAGTGATGACCTTCCTCAGGAGATAATTGTAAAGGGAAAGGTCACGTCATGACGGGTCAGAGCGCTGCAAACCCTCAATTTGGCGGGCAATTTCTTGATTATAGAGTCGCAAATAGTTCCAGTAGCCCCCTAACACGGCACGAATATATTGCTTAGTTTCAGGGAACGGAATCTTTTCAGCAAAGTCATCTTCGCTGCTGTAGTTGTTACGCGCGATCCAATCGGCCACGTTACTGGGGCCAGCGTTGTAGCTAGCGACCGCATAGAGGGAATGGTTGCCATATTCCTCATGGGTATAGTCCAAATACCAGGTGCCCAACTTGATGTTGTCTTCTGGCCGATCCAGCGCGGTAATTTCGATATCAGTTTTGTCTTGAATCCAATCGGCGGTGTCGGGCATCACCTGCATCAGACCGGTCGCCCCGACCACCGACCGAATCTGGGGCTCAAAGCGCGATTCTTGCCGAATCAGAGCCGTCACCAACAGCGGATTGAGGGCGCGCTTGGCGGCCCAAGTCGTAATCAGATCGGCATAGGGAAAGGGATAGAGCGTTTGCCAGTAGGCCGGATGTTGCTGCAGGGTTTGGTGGGTTTGCTGCTCATCCGGCGTATCTCGCCAATCGAGACTCGACACCATAAACATGCCGTCGAGGTTGTCGCCGACGCCCACCCGCAACACCCCATCAGTAAACTGTTCGGCCATCGAAGGAGATTGCAGCGTCTCAAATTCCACCTGCCACAAGGCCCAAGCATCGCGATCTTGACCGAGCAAATACAGTTCTTGCAGGGTGGTCGACCCGGCCGGCAGTGGCGTTCTTTGAGCGGGCAAGGCGATCGCTGGCTGCTGCGATCGCACCGTGCGAAAATCACCCACATCCCAGCCCAACGCGACAGCTGACCGCCAAGCAAAATACGCCTCGGCATGATCGCGAATCACCTGCTCACACCGCTGGGTCGCGGCCTCATTTTGCCCCGCCCGTAGCGCCCACTGGCCCGACCAAAAGCCCATCTCAGCGGCCAAGTCATGGTCAACGTTTTCTTTAATGACCTGATCGGCCCACTCGATCGCGCCCGACCAGTTGCCTGCCTGAGCCGCATTTCTGGCATAGCGAGATCGCAGTTCAGCCGCTTCCTCGGAGCCGCTATAGTCCTGCAAAATCACCTGCCGCACTTGAGTCGCCGTATCCGGACTGTCGAGCGCGTCAAAGATCTGGGCTTTTTCGAGCAAGGCTTCGCCGCCGCGTTCAGGAAACCGCGCCACCACCTGATCGAGCAAATCCAAAGCCTGCTCTTTTTCCACCAGGTAAGAGAGCTTGATCAGCCCCAAACCGGTTTCAGGCGCGTCGGGAAACTGCTCATTGAGCGCGCGGTAGTGGGCGATCGCGGCCGCCCGCGGACTGCCGATCTGGGCCCCGCGCCCGGCGCGATAGAGGCTCTGCGGCGTCGCCGGTGCCTGGCCGTAGGCCGCGCCAGCCGCCTTATACACCTGCCGCTCCCAGTAGGCAAACCCGACATCGCGCCAGTCTTCGGCAGTGAGTTGCCCCTCGTACTGCTCCACCAAACGATCAACGAGGGCAGGCACTTCTGGATGGTAAATACCGTGACGGGCCATCACTAGCAGCAGCGCTTTTTCGTTAGGAGGATCTGGACTTTCCACCAGCCGTTTATAGGCCACCTCGACGCTGCGCGGGTGAGCCGGAAACCGCTGCAGCAACTGGTCTAAATATTCCGGCTGCTGCTGTCCCAAATAAAACAGCGCCTCGCCTGCTGCAGGCTGCTCACCATGTTTTTGTAAAACCGTGCGCCAGGTTTCTTGAGCGGCTTCGGTGTGTCCGCTAGCCTGCTGCGCGGTGCCTAACTTGACGCGGCTGTGGGCCTCTAGGTCGGGATAGTCTTCTGCCAAGCTGGTCAACAGCGGCACGGCCTGACCGCTGCGCCCTTGGGCAATGAGATCGGTGGCGAGCAAATAGCGGGCCCGCATCTGCTCGACCGAAGGCGACTGGGTAGCGATCGCCGACAACGATTCGGCCCGCTGCTCCGGCGACTTGAGCGCTAGCGCCAACACCAAAGAATCGGCCTCGGCCTCTAGCGCAGTGCCGACACTAACGGCAGAACTGTCGCTCCCGCCCTGTCGTCCTGGCAACCAACCCGCCGCATCGACAAAGGCCACGGTCACCCCCAGGCCGAGCGCCGTAACACTGGCCAACCCCAACCAAGGCATCCAATTTTCTAGCCGTCGCCGCATCTGGGTCTCCCTTGCTGATCTCAGGCGCTGCTGCGTTTCCTCCTGCAGTTCTAGCAAAATCTGGCGCAAGTGAAGCGGTTTGTTTGGCGCCGCCCATGAACTCGGCGGCATCGTTCGCCGACTCCCGTTGCCGCTCGGTCGAGCAAAGCGGGCTGGCCGAGGGGCGAACAGCGCTGCCCAACACCGCCCTGCAGGGGCTTTCGCAGCGGTTACCGACAGCCGCATGGCGGGACGAACGGCAAAAAATTGCAGAACCCGGCAAGCTGTGATCAAATGAGAAGGGTAAAACCTTCTGAAAAGTTGCTCGCGCCCTTATGGATCTTCATCTCTCAAATCAGGCTACGCTCGATTGGACTGGCGACTGTTTAGCGATCGGCGTCACCGAAACGGATCTACCGCTGTCGGGCACTTTAGCCGATCTCGACACCAAGCTTTCGGGATTGATTCAAGAGCTGATTGAGGAGACTGAGTTTAAAGCGGCAGCTGATTCCAGCGCGACCATTCGAGTCGGCAAAACTGGCCCCTTTCGCAAATTGGCCCTCATTGGTCTCGGCAACCCCGAAGCTCTCACCCTCGAAACCCTGAGACGAGCCGGAGCCCAAGCCGCTCGGCTGGGCAAAAAGGAAAAGAGCCCGGTTTTGGGGCTGGCCCTACCCTCGTGGAACGGCGATCGCGCCCTGTCAGCTCAGGCCATTTTGGAAGGGGCGCTGCTGGCCCTGCACGAAGATCACCGCTTCAAATCAGAGAGTGACGATAAAAGTTTTACGTTTGACCGCATTGAACTGATCGGCTTCCCTGACGAAGCGCCCGCGTTGGCCCGAGCCCAACAAGTGGCGGACGGCGTGATTTTGGCCCGCGAGCTGGTCGCCGCGCCCCCCAACGTCGCCACCCCTGCCATGCTGGCCGAAACCGCCGCCACCATTGCTCAAGACCACAGCTTAGAGGTTGAAATTCTTGATCGCGAAGCCTGCGAAGCCTTGGGCATGGGCGCTTTTTTAGGGGTCGCTCAAGCCTCCGATTTGCCGCCGAAGTTTATTCACCTCACCTACAAACCCGCCGCAACGCCCCGCCGCAAGGTGGCCATTATTGGCAAAGGTCTCACCTTTGACTCGGGCGGGCTCAATATCAAAGCGGGCGCTGGCAGCATGATTGAGATGATGAAGTTTGACATGGGGGGCGCTGCAGCCACTCTTGGGGCCGCTAAGGCGATCGCCCAAATCAAACCCGATGTCGAAGTTCACTTTATTAGTGCCGCCGCCGAAAACATGATTAGCGGCAATGCCCTGCACCCCGGCGATATCATCACGGCTTCTAACGGCAAAACGATCGAAGTCAACAATACTGATGCCGAGGGTCGTCTGACTCTGGCCGACGCGCTTGTGTTTGCCGAAAAGTTAGAGCTAGACGCCATGGTCGATCTGGCCACCCTCACTGGGGCGAGCATCATCGCCCTCGGTGACTCGATCGCCGGACTCTGGAGCCCTGACGACAGTCTCGCTGCGGCTATTGCCACTGCTGCCGACCTGGCAGGCGAAAAGCTCTGGCGCATGCCCCTCGAAGAAAAGTACTTTGAGGGCATGAAATCCCTCGCGGCAGACATGAAAAACACCGGGCCGCGACTGGGCGGGGCCATCACCGCAGCGCTGTTTCTCAAACAGTTTGTCAAAGAGACCGCCTGGGCTCACCTCGACATTGCTGGCCCCGTGTGGAATGAGCGCGAAAATGCCTATAACAGCCCCGGTGCGACTGGCTATGGCGTCCGCACGTTAGTGCAGTGGGTGCTGTCATAACGCAGGGCTTTTGCATAGAAAGAAAGATATCGCTGGCTGTGCTGGGGCACTCGCTAACACTGTGTGCTCAGGGCGTCTACTCCACCGATGCGCTGAAACAAGACGA
>CALCPB010000383.1 GCA_937897665.1 uncultured Halomicronema sp.
GCTTATCGACTGGCCTTGAGTCACAGCGCCTTCTGGCATTCTTTGGGCTTGAGTCTCTATATTGCCTTCACCGCCACGGCGCTCTCGACCCTGCTCAGTTTGGGATTGGCGCTGCTGCTGCAAGGGGCTGGACGCTGGGCCAGCTTTGCCTGTCAGCTGACGCTGCCCATTCCGCACCTAGTCGGCATTGCGGGAATTTTGCTGTTGCTCTCCCCCAGTGGTTTGCTCTCGCGGCTGTTGTTTAATTTAGGCTGGCTCAGCTCTGACCAAGACTTTCCCCTGTTGGTCAACGACGCAGCCAACCTGGGTGTCATGATCCACTTCTTGTGGAAAGAAATTCCGTTTATGACCTTAATTTTGCTAGCGGTGCTGCGGGGCATTCGCCCAGAGTATGGCATGCAAGCCCGAGCGCTGGGGGCCAGCCCCTGGCAATGCTTTTGGCATGTGACGCTACCGCTGCTGCGATCGGGCATCATTTCTGCCAGTTTGATCGTCTTCGGCTTTATCTTTGGCTCCTTTGAAGTGCCCTTTCTGCTGGGTTCCACCTTTCCTAAAACGTTGCCTATTCTGGTGTATCAGGCCTTTACCGATAGCGATTTAACTCAGCGACCGATCGCCGTGGCCCTGGGGCTGATCCTCTCCTTGATCTCCCTGGGCGTGATTGCGCTCTACCTGTGGCTCGGCTCTGGCAGTCCTTTTCGGCAGGCCATGTTTAGGAGGCAGCCATGACTCGCAAAGTTGTGTTAACGCTGATTATTGGTGTGCTGTTTTTGCCGTTTTTGCCGCTGCTAATTTGGTCGTTTGCCCAGGGCTGGTACTTTCCGCAGCTGCTGCCCGAACAGTGGACAGTGGCTCACTGGCAAGCCATTTTTACCACCAGCACGAAGGTGGGTCAGGGCTTTGTGCAGAGTTTAGCGATCGCCAGTCTGGCGACGATGCTGGCGTTGGTAGTAGGGCTACCGGCCGGCCGCGCCCTAGGGCTAATGGAGTTTCCCGGCAAAGGGGCGATCAAACTGTTTTTGCTGTTGCCGATCATTGTGTCGCCCCTGGCGACCCTGATGGGGATTCAGTTTGTGCTGATTCGCCTGGGACTAAGCGGCACTCTGTTGGGCGTGGTGCTGGTGCATCTGTTACCCACCATCCCCTACATGACGCTGGTGTTAAGCAGCGTTTACGCCAATTTTGATCTCGGCTATGAGGCCCAAGCTCGCACGCTGGGGGCGTCCCCTATGCAGGTGCTGAGCCAAGTTACCTTACCGCTGATTGCCCCCGGTGTCGTTGGCGGGGCGCTCTTCGCCTTCCTGATTTCGTGGAATGAATTTCTGCTCACCTTTTTTGTTGGCAGCGGTCGCGTGCTAACGCTGCCGATGGTGTTGTTTACGTCGCTGCAGGGCGGCAATACTGGGCTAACCGCCGCGATCGCCATCACGTCGATTCTGCCGGCATTGGTGTTCCTGCTGTTTTCGAGCCGCGCCCTGAGTGATGACGCGGCGATCGGAGGGTTGGGCGATGTCTGAGTTGGGTTATCTCTCCCTGCAACAGCTGACGAAGCGGTTTCGCGGTATCCCCGCAGTCAACGATGTGTGGCTAGAGATTGCGGCCGGTGAACGGCTGTCGTTGCTCGGCCCCTCAGGCTGCGGCAAATCAACGACCCTGCAGCTGATTGCCGGAATTTTACGCCCCGATCAGGGACAGATTACCTTACAGGGACGGGGGCTGAATCGCGTCCCCCCGGAGCGGCGAGAGATTGCCCTCGTGCTGCAAAAAGGGCTGCTGTTTCCCCATTTGAGCGTCGGCGAAAATGTCGCCTTTGGCCTCAAGATGCGGGGTGAGAGTCGGGCGGAACGCGAAGCCCGGACGCTGGCTCTGCTGGATCAGGTACAGCTCACCGGATTTGAGGATCGCCAACCGGCGGAACTATCTGGGGGGCAGGCGCAGCGGGTCGCGCTAGCGCGATCGCTCGTCATTTGCCCCAAAGTTTTACTGCTGGACGAGCCCCTCTCCGCCTTGGATGCCAACCTGCGAGGCGACATGCAAACGCTCATTCTGCGACTGCAGGAAGAAACTGGCGTCACCATGGTGATCGTCACCCATGACCAAAGCGAAGCGGTCGTCATGTCGCACCGCATTGCTCTGATGTTCGACGGCTGCCTACGCCAGGTCGAAACGCCGGAAGGGCTCTATCAGCGCCCCAGTGATGCCAGCGTGGCTCGCTTCTTTGGCGGCGTCAATTTTTTCACGGCAGCGGCAGACCATCATCGGCTCACCCTGGCCGGTGGCGACGTACTCACCACCGATTTTCCCCAGCAGGGCGCTGTGCAGGTCACTATTCGTCCCGAATGCATTCATTTACTGGCCGACCAAATTTGTGGCACTAACTTGTTACCCGTCACCGTCTGCCAAAACCGATTCACCGGCACTCAACGTCACCTCAGTCTGCAAACACCAGCGGGGTTAGAGCTGCAGGCTTGGGTGCCCCCCAGTCAAAACTGGGCGATCGGTCAAACCGCCTTTGCCCATCTCCCCCCCGACGCCCTCTGGAGTTTCCCGACACCGACGGTACCAGCCCCGCCTCACTCCGAGCCCAAAGCGCTGTCTCCTTAACCCTGAAATCTTAAGCAAATCAGGGCTTTGACCCAATTAAGACTGGCAAGCTGTTTACTTCCACCCTCTACCCACAACTCTGCCTCCCTAATCACTCTTCATCCATGCACTACCTGCCTCGCCGCCGTTTCCTCTATCTCTCTGCCAGCGCTACCCTGGCCACGCTGGTTAGCAATTGCGATCGCGGTCAACAGGCTGCTCTGCCAACCTTTGACCCGACTGTGACCACCTGGGATGAGGTGCTGGCACTCGCCCGCGGCACCACCGTCAACTGGGCCATGTGGGGCGGTAGCGATCAGGTCAACAGCTATGCCGATGGCTGGGTGGCCGAACAGTTGCAGACTCAGTACGAGGTCACCCTCAACCGCGTGCCGCTGAATGACACCGCCGAAGCAGTGAATAAAGTTGTGGGCGAAGTGCAAGCGGGTGTGACCATCGGGGGCAGCATCGACCTGATTTGGATCAACGGCGAAAACTTTCGTACCTTGAAACAAGGCGACCTGCTGTTTGGCCCCTTTGCCGACAAACTGCCCGCCATGCAGTACTACGATGCTGACGATCCGGCTGTCACCAATGACTTTGGCTTGCCGATTGAGGGCTATTCTGCGCCGTATACCGGGGCGTTTTACCTGATGGCGAGAGATAGCGCGCGGGTGCCAACGCCTCCCACTAACTTTGAGGAACTGCTGGCTTGGGCACAGGCCAATCCCGGTCGGTTTACCTATGTCGCTCCGCCACAATTTGACGGCAGCCGCTTTTTGCTGACGGTCTTATACGGGGTGACCGGTGGCTACGAGCAATATGCCGGGGCTGAGTTTGACGAGGCATTATGGAATCAGAATTCGCCCCAAGTCTGGGCGTATCTACAGGAGTTAGAACCCTATCTCTGGCGCGAAGGCTCCACCTATCCGCCCACACAGAGCCGCCTACAAGAACTGTTTTCCAATGGCGAAATTTGGATGATGCCCGCCTTTACCGCCCGCATCGCGGAAGGTATTGCCACTGGCCAGTTTCCCGACACGACCCAAGCGTTTGCCCTGCCCGGTGCCGCGCTGAACGATCCCTCCTTTACGGCCATTCCCGTCAACGCCAGCAATCCAGCGGGGGCGATGGTGCTCGCCAACATTTTGTCGAGTCCGGCAGGGCAATTGCAAAAGTTCAATCCTACAGTTTGGGGCGATCCGCCCCTGTTGACGCGATCGCTGCTCTCCCCCGAGCTACAGGCAGAATTTGATCAGGTCGAAGCGGCCTATGGCATGCCCCTGCAAACGCTCTCGCAAGACACGGTGCCGGTGGTGAATGCCGAATACACGACTCGCCTAGAGTCCGAGTGGGAGGCGCAAATTGCCATTTAGACAGTTAGCCTGGGGTACCCAGAGCTGATTCCCAGTTTTCAGTGCTTTGGATTTTTAATTGCCGAGATCTCAATTACCCCGTCTAAAATTTCAGGTCCACTTTACAAGCAAGGCAGTTTAACTATGGTTTTTAAAGAACGGGCATCGCGGGCTAGAGGCGTCGTTGAAGACAATCGCCTGCTGGAACTACACCTGTATCCGGGCAACCAATGCAATCGAGACTGTGATTTTTGCACGGTCTTCGGGACGCCGAAGGGCTGGTACACCGAGTACACCTCCGAGCATTTAGACGCTACCCTCAACAGCGTCATGCTGCACGCAGCGGGCACGATCAAGTTTTACGGTGGGGAGCCGACGTTGAACCATGACAATGTCATGTGGGCGATCGCCTATCTACGCGAGCATGGCTTTCAAGGGGCGATCGTGATCTATTCTAATGGCATTCAGGCCGATCGCCTGCTGGCGATTTTGGCTTCTGACCCGCTGGGCAAAACCACGGCCTCGCTGAATTATTCCATCGCCACGGGGGACGGAGCGCCCCAAATGCCGCTGTCGTCTTTGCGAAAGTTGGAGGCCCAGGAGCAAGCGCAGCCGGGGACGATCGCGATCGGACATCCTGACATTGTGGACTCGGGTCGCGGCGTTGATCCGTTCACCGGCGAGGAAACTCGACCGAAAGACACCCATCGCTGTCCCCACTGTTATCCCGTGCTCAAGACGGATGGCACCTTCCATGCCTGCCCCTTTGCAGTGGAAAATGCCGATCCTCACTTTCAACTGGGTACGGTGCAAGATTCTCCCAAAACCGTCACGCAGAACTTTCAGACGTTTCTCAACTGGATTGATACGGTGCACGAACCGTATGCGATTGAGCACGATTTGCCCGCTTGCACCGTCTGTTGGAAGCATCTGGAAGACTTAGCGCCACCGACCTATGCCAAGTCTGAGCAAGTGCAAGCTTGAAGCAATTTTTCAGGGCTGAGAGGGTGGAGGAGCTAGGGAGCAGCACTGGTGAACAGCACTGAATCCAGCTGTCTTCAGGCACCAGGCAAGTTGGCTCTCATCACGGATAGTTCATCTTCGATCGCGGCTTCTGCTTCCTGCTCCAGTGCCGCAAAGCGGCCTTCTAACGATCCGGCGGTCAGGGACTGATTCACTTCGGCCATGGCGTCGGCTTGGGCCTCCAGAGCCCGCGCGCGGTCTTCCATCCGACCGAGCGTGCCGAGCGATCGTTCGTGGCCGACTTGGGCGATCGTGTCTTGAATTCGTTGGGACGCCGCTGCAGAACGCGCCCGCGCAATGTACATATCGCGGCGAGTGCGCACGTCAGCGATCTTGACCTCTAGGTCTCGCATGTTGGCTTTGAGCTTAGTGATAATGCCCTTCTGTTCGCCAATATGACTTTCTAGCTGCGCCTGCATGCGCAAATAGGCATGACGCTGAGCCAGCGCTTCGCGGGCCTGCGCTTCGTTGCCCTTGCGCAGCGCCAACTGCGCCCGGTTGTACCATTCTTGCGTCAGCGTTGTCGTGTGATGGCACTGGCGTGCGGTACGTTTTTGGGTGGCGATCGCCTGCGCCACCGATTGTCGCAGCTGAATCAAATCACCCTGCATGTCTGCCACCGCTTGATCCAGCAGCTTTTCAGGATCTTCGGCGGCTTGCACCCAATCACCCACCTGAGAGCGAATTACCCGCGCCAAGCGTCCCCACACGTTCATGACTTTGCTGCCGTCCTTGAATGAGCCAGTCTCTGTTAGCAAGATAACAGGACGAACCGCCCAATGAAGCAGACCCGCTCAGAAGACCGGAATTGCATAGCCCTGTTGAGACTCAACCGGTAATTTTCTTGGGGGTTCGGTGTTGGCAAATCCCCAAGAGCCAGGACGCTGTTGTTCAGCAACTCCCTTAACAGAGCATTGACTGTGACCGACATTCCCTGAACGAAAATGCCGGTCAGTGCGCGAGGAATCAAGCAGACAATACCTGCTGAGCAGCGACGAGGCCAGCCCCCGACGAGAAACCATTGGCTCCCAGCTTGGCGAGCGTCGCTTCTAGCGCCGCGATCGCGGTCAAAATGTCGCGATCGCCGACAAAACCCAGGTGCCCCATCCGAAAGATTTGGCCCTTCAAGTGGTCTTGGCCGCCCGCTAGCGCAATATCAAAGTCCTTGCGCATGGTGGAACGAATTTTTTCGGCTTCCACCGTTTGGGGCATGACCGCCGTCACTGCCGGACTGGCCACCTCATCGGCGGCAAACAGCGGCAGGTTAAGCGCCTTCATCGCCGCCCGAGTCGCCTGTTGAAGTCTGGCATGACGGGCAAAGATGTTGTCCAAACCCTCTTCTTGCATCATCTTCAACGCGACCTGAATCGCAAAGAACAAACTTACCGGCGGCGTAAACGGCGTCGTGTTTATCGCACCACTTTTAAGATAGGGTCCGAGCTCCAGATAAAAATAAGGAATGTTTGAGGTTTCGTAGGCTTTCCAGGCGCGATCGCCCATCGTGACAAACCCCAAGCCGGGGGGCACCATGTAGCCTTTTTGCGAGCCCGAGGCGACGACATCCAGCCCCCACTCATCGATGGGGACACTGCAGGCCCCTAAGCTCGTGACGGCATCCACCAATATCAGCGCTTCACCGTGGGCGTGGACGTAGCCCGCAATCGTTTGCAGGTCGTTTAACACGCCGGTCGAAGTCTCGCTGTGTGTGACTATTACGGCCTTAATACTTTTCTCGTTGTCAGCTTCCAGGGCCGTTTTGAAGTCATCTGGGTTGAGCGCTTTAC
>CALCPB010000384.1 GCA_937897665.1 uncultured Halomicronema sp.
GTCGCAGCACTCTAGTAGGTGCTGAGTAAACCGGACAAGCGCCCAAAGCAGGCATAGGGTCATGAACGTGGCAAGGTGTTGAACAAATTTCATTACTCGGGATCCTGTAGTGGTTAGCAGCCGATCTGTGCAGCGTGATCGGCTGTGGATTGGGGTGAAGCGCTATGAACGGGTAGGTCTTCCAGGTGGATAGCGGTTGCTAAGACTTTGCCACCACCATCCTCTAGAACCCATTGGCTGCCGTCGTGAGTTACAAACGCCGTAGCCTCGGGCTCGTTGGGGGTGTGCTGTGTCGTCATGGCTAAACTGCTGCGATCTCAGAACGGCGGACGGGCTTAGGGCGCCAAGACAGGTACAGTCCATCAACCCGGTCATGGTGCAGCTCCACCACCGAACCTACCCGCAGCTTCTGGGCAAACCCAGCCGGTACTAGCACCCGGTAGATGTCGCTACCCTGCTGTACGGTCACAGTCTGCTCGTAGTCACCACCAGCTGCCCGCCAGGACGTACGGCGATGGACGTAGGCAGGTTTAACGTCAGCGTCAATGTGGGTGACGACCGCCTCGTGGGATTGCTGCTCGGTGTAATCAACCTGGGCGGCTTGCTGGCACTCTGTTGGGTTAGAGTTTGCATATCCAATTTAATTGTGGTTTGGTGCTTAGCCCTGGGTCTCGCCGTCCAAAGTTCGACCCGGGGGTTTGCTATGAGTAGATAAACCTATAAATTAGCCCCACACTAGCGGGAGCAATTCGTTGTCATCGTCCTCGCAACCAGAGTCATATCGCTGACCGCCTGTGGTGATGCTGACCTCTTGCCCATAATCACCAACCCAAACGATGTCATCAACAGACCAGTCATACTTATCAGCAACAAACTGTGTGCATTCGAGTAGACTTGAGTCATCGTAATAAAAGATTTTTGGGATCCAGGTTAAGCCACCGTTTTCAGCAAAAGGCAGATTTGTGACACCGGTTTTAGTTGGCTTGTGGACAGGTCTAAAATACTGGCCCATGATTTTGTGTTGTAGGTTTGCAAAAGTCTAAGTAGTTGAACCGAGCAGTATTGGGAGCTTGCTCAGAGCCCAAAACCTCCTTACCCAACTAAACCTTCGACCACGTCTAGCTCTGCTTCAGTCAGCCTTCTGCAGTTGCTGCGGACGTCAATGACATAGCCAATTACCTCAGCCATGAGTTCCCAATGAGCCTTAGGCGCGTCGTCAAAGGTGCCATCAGCAGGCACTCCGTCAATATCCTCGTCACACGCCCGCACACCAACCTGGGCCTCAACCAACTCTCTGCGCAAGCTATTCAGCGTCCAACACTCAGGGCTGACGTACTCGATAGTAAAGTCAAGCTGCTGCTGGTAGGCAGCTAACTGGTTCAACTGGTCAACTGCAACGGCGGACTTTGGCATGGGATGGAATCGTAAAGAGTAACGTCGATGAGCGAGGCAGCCAGCTAACCAGACTTGGTAACCCGGACCTGAACCCGGTAACACAAAGACAGTTGTTAACCCGGTCGTCTAGCCGGTCGCTGGGGTCCTGCCCCGCTTGATTAATATATTAGTCGTTACGACTAAAGATGTCAATATCAAAACTAATATTTTTCTAAATAGAGTGACATATTAATCGAATAGGCTATATTAGCAGTATCGATTAAAGTATTAGTGATGATTACGCAATTAGAATTTGTGCCGATTAAGTGGCGGTTAGCGGCGGTTATTGCCGACAGAGAGACGAACTACAAGGCTGTGGCTGAGGCCACGGGGCTTCACCCTGTAACTGTCAATAAACTCAAGAACACCTATGTCATGCCTGCTCGGCTGGACAGGAATACCCTAGATAAACTTTGCCGAGTGCTTGAGTGTCAGCCAGGTGATTTACTGCGCTATGAGCCTGACGTGAAGGAGCCCAACCCATGATCATCTTCAAGCTCAGAGAAGTTCAAGCTCGCTACAACATCACCAACGTTTCTCTAGCCAGTGCCTTGGGCGTCAATAAAAGTTTGGTTTCGGAATATCGCACTGGGGCGAAACAACCAAAACTCGAACGCATCAATCAGATTATGCAGGCGATCGCCCAGTTAGCTGGCGAGGACATATTAAAGGTGCAACCGCTAACCCTGCTCGACCTGATCGAATGGCGGATGGACGAACCTGAGAAAGCGCAACAAATCAAAACAAAATAATCTCTTTTTAGGCGACTCTAGTTGTCTTTTCGATGATTGTTGTTAGCTATAATTAAACAGATAGGGTCGGGTGCATGTAGTACCCCTCGGTAATCAGCCGTAAAGAAGATTACAACAAGAAAGTTTGATGGTAGTCCGTGGGGCTATTGAGGTTTGGATTTTAAATAATGACGTTCTTGAGGATTGAGTAATGAGTGAGATTGTCGAATTCCGAAGCATTGCTGATGAAATTACGATTCGCGGAAGTGATGGTGTGGCCATTGTCAGTATCCGAGGTGCGGCCAGGCTGGCTGGAGTGAGCGCAGAAGCAATTAGTAAGTCTCTTAGGAGTGTCAACCAAAAGCCCTCTGCAATGGCTGAAAAGCTTATGGCGGAAGGCTTTGAGAGTGTCAACCTAGTTGGGATGGCAAAAGATGGAATCCCTGACGAAGCGTTGGAAGTGATTTTGCATTATTACGCTTTTGACGCTGGCCCAAATTGTAGAGTTCAGGCAAAGCATTCCAGCAGGCAGTTTAGTAAGGTTGGTGTTAGAGCTGTTTGCTATGCCGCCAAAGGGCTTGTGCTGGGCTCGTCTAATACGCGCCAGCAGCCTCAGTCGGTTGCTCAAATTGAGGCTGCTAAGGGTGTTGTTGAACTGATAAGACTTGCTCTTCAAGATGTCACACTAGGAAATACACCAGAGCAGTCAGAAAGTCTAAAGGCTGGGGCTGCTTTATCGGCAGTGCAGCAAATTGCGCCAAGTATCGCTCCCGCTATAGAGCCAACACTAAAGCTCCTCGCGGCTACCAATACATCTGAAGTTGTTTATATGACACCCACACGCATTGGCGAAAGGCTTGGCATGAGTGCTCGTGCTGTCAATGCTGCACTGATCGGCATGGAACTACAACACAGAAATGAGGACAAGAGTAAGGGCGCACCTAGCTATTTGCCGAGTGATAGCCTGTGTGAGTCTATTGCCAAGCATTCGGCAGCATCATGGTTACCAATTAAGTCTGAAATCAGCTTAACCGACGAAGAGTTTTGGCTGTGGCTTGGTGACGCAGCAGACAGGCAAAAGCTTTATTCTTCTTGAAGAAGACCCGCAAGGTAATATGGATGCTTTTCAGCTCTTGTTTTCTAACCCTCATCATTGGGTTGATGTTCTATGGCTAGGAGATGAATTCGAGGTGACTGGATGTGACTATGTGTTCAATCCTCTCGCTGTATATTTGGATTTAAATGAATGAATCCGCGCCTCCTCCCCCACTGGCCCCGTGGCAAATACAATGGCCAACGCATCATCGGTATTGACGTCCGCTTTCGGATTCGGGTCGACCGATGGTACTGGCGGCCAAAGTATTACAAATATGTTTATGGTTTGGCTTGGGGTTGTTTTATTCTGAACTGGGGCTGGACGTATGAATAGCCTCAGTTTCGTAATCATCTCTGGCGGCCAAACCGGTGTCGACATGGGCGCACTCGATGCTGCCAAAGCTCACGGCTACAAAACCGGCGGCTGGGGCCACCGCCACCGCCCCCGGCGCAAACCTGGCCGTAGCTGGTGGGAGCTGCTGGACTAGTGGAGCCTCTTTGACATCAAGAGCCCTGAGTATGTCCAGGGGTTGCCACTTGCCAAGATAGAACGCCCGCCCCCGAGCTTTGTTAAACGGCAGCATAACGTGCTCATTGTTGGGTCCATCCCAAAACCTGCGCTCTGGAATTGGATAAGATTTCAGCTCCTCTTTTATCTGTGTCAACGTCATGATCACTTCTCCCGCGTAAAGATAGTGCTCACCTCTTGGATTGAGATCGATCCAGAAAAATCGCTGTTGGCCTGGGCAGTAAAATAGTCGCCTCTGGATTGCGGGGTTATTTTGATTGGTCATGATCTGTTTCTGTTTGAGTTTTAACTGGTCCGTTCTGGTTGATAACGCACCGCACGGTCACTTTGGCGGCTTTATCTTCCGGTACCCCCCGATCCAGAATGCGCGGAAAGATTGGTCGGTTTTTCATGAGTATTTCCTCTCGTTTTTGTCGTCGCTGCTTGGCGGCTGAGATCGCTTGGCCCAAATTTCCAGCCCCAAACAGCGCATATGTAATCGTTGAAAAATCGTCCACGGATCGGTCTCCTAGTTTTGAAGACCGGCCCTTGTGATTCTGAAAGCCTCAGTCGGTAGATTCGCCCCAGAGATCCTGCATGGCCTCAGTCCGCCCCCGCAAGGTGTCGGGGTAGTTGTGTTCCTGAACATGGCGGTTGATAGCGTTTAACCGCTGCTGCCGCCCCACCTCGAGGGAGACACGCTCTAACAGCAACTGCGAGTCCATGTCGCCCGCACTGGCGTCGATGCCCACTTTGTTGAGGGCAACAGCCATCTGCCACCGATACAACGCGTCAGACGCATCCACGGCGCCACCCCCTCACTGAGAATCCTGGAGAAGCCCGCACAACGACCCGGCTAGAAGTCCGCCATTTCGGTGGCTTTGGAATAATCGGGAGTCTTGGCTTGCTAGCGGTAAGTAGTTTGGGGTCTATCGGTTGATCGGTGCTAGGTCGCCATGGGGGCACCGGTTGACTATTGTGTTGCACTGCGTTTTCTCCATGATCTAAAGAAGAGCCGGGAGAGCGGCTCAGACCCATTGGCCGCATTGCACGACCTAGGCAGCGTGGTTACTGCGGGGGTGGTTGCTATGGCTCAGTGGGGGCAGGTTCTGTCCCAAACCTTCCAAAAATTTCTTTAGTGAAGGAATTAGTGGATGATCTTCGGCTAGCTGCTCACTCCAGGGCAGGTAAATTGATTGCTTGTGGAATAACCCTAAAGGAATGAACACACACGCTAAAAGCTTGCGATTGCCATTAGCTGGCCACTGAGATAAATCAAACTGGTAGCAGCATTCTCCGTTGGCATTACTAGATATGCCTTCGTACTTCCATTCAGGCTCTTCCTTTTCGGTAGTCACAGGATCAGCGACGTCATACGTCTTCACCTCAGTGTGCTCAGAGAAATGAGACAACAGCATTTCTTGCTCTAGTTCAGCCGACTGAACGCTCTTAAATAGATGGTCGACGTAATAAGGATTGCGCTTTTCTGCTTCTAGGTGATCTGCTTGTATCAGTTGCCAGTTCATCCTGTATTGCTCCTCAACTCCATCTCCCGCGCCCGTCGCCGCCCCCGTTTACTCTGGGGCTGCCCAATAGCCAGGCCTGGGTTACGGGAGCACCACCGGGCCATTTGCCTGAGTGTCGTCGGCATAGTGCGCCCCAGCGGCCAGTCAGGAATAAACTCACCTTCTTTAGCGCCATAGATGTAGTCGTCATGCGTTCCAAGTACTTTCATTAATCCTCTAAAACATCAACAATCACAGCCCCCGCCACCCACAACGCCACGGCCAGTAGCAGGCGGGCGAGGGGGAGTAGGGCATCATCAAACACCGCTGAAAGCTTCCATAGTCGCCACTTCAAACGGCAGATGGGCAATGTCGTCAGGGTGCATCAACCGCGACCACACCCCACTAGCCGGGCAGTTCTTGTCGTTCCACCGAAACCCCGCAGCCTTAGCCCTGGCGTGACCCTGTTTGTCGGCGGGGGTAGATGCCCACGTCGCCCACACCTTGGGTTCCAGCTCTTTGGCCAGCAACTCAGCCGCTCTTGGCTCCCGCTGGATAATGTGGCTCAGTAGTTGGCAGTCGGTTAGGGCGCGGTGGTTGCTCCAAACAGGCACGGAATATGCCAGCGCCAGCTCAACCAGGTTGCAGCCTTGGCGAATGGCGCGGGGCCAGGTGATGGCCATGGTGTCGATCCAGTTGAGCTTGTCAGCCTTGAACCTGTCTAAATACGGACTGATAAATGCCTTGTCAAAGGCTGCTTTGTGGGCAACAACGGCATCAGCGTCTTGAATCAACGTTCTAATTGCTGTTTCCAGCGGGAAAACGTGACAAACATTGTCTAGACTATTAGCTGCTTCCGCACTGATTCCGTTGACATTCTCAGCCAGGTTTTTATTGACATGCACCAACGTACTCACCTGCTGCAGCACCGTATTGTGAGACAGCGAATACAGGATGCAGCCCAGTTCGATCACCTCGTCGGTGATGGGGTTGAGGCCTGTGGATTCAACGTCAATGATCGAAATCAAGTCTAAGTTAGGCATCGCTACCCTCCGACTTCAAGCCCAACAACTCTTCTTTAGCTTTATCGAACTTTTCTGAAAGCCTGATAAGCTCTTCAGCTATTTCGCTTCCTTCATGCGCCAATGCTGCAGACTCTGCGGCCATCAAACAAGCTTCACTAGCTATGTCTAGTTCTTCAGCAGTTAGGTCCAGCATGCTCACACCCCCTTAAGAGCCAGGACCGGCACCAACTCAGCTAACTGGTCCAACCGCTCGTTGTACTGTGTTTCCAAAGCCCGGCCCCGGTCGGTATTTTTCAGTCGCTCCAGAGATAGCTTTAGCGACACCAAGTCCTTTTCAATTTGAGCGATCGCGTCGGCGTTGTCCTGAGCGGCGGCTTCCTTCTCTACCTGGATCTCGGCATGGAGGTTGCTAAGCTCCAAATCGTCGTCGGGCTTGATTTTTTTGGCTGTGAGCCTAATCTGGATTTTGTGGCCAGCGCTGCCAATTGGGAAAGTATTCTTCTCTTCACCAGCTACCTGCTCTAAAGCTGCCTCGGTGGCGGCGGGAGCGATCCTTGCAATGTTGGCCTTAAGGACGCTCTCTTCTAGGCGGAGAACGTACCACTGTTCTAATGGGTTCATAATTAAGCTTCTATTGGTGTGTTGTGTTTGTGCCAACTGGCGTGACACTGAGGGCAAAGCCAACGCACTTCTAAAGGTTTTGTGTAGTCGTCGTGATGACCTTCAATCCGTCCTGTTTGGCCACAGGACTCACATGCCTTGCTTTTACTTAATTTGCCAAGCCTTATCGCATTGTTGACTGCTGTTGAAGCAGCTCTTTTGTGAGGATTTAGGGCTTGCCACTTTTTGCGACATCTATTTGTTGAAATTCTGTAAGCTTCTGTTTTTGCATAAACCTTGCGAGCAGCTACCCTGTGGGGCAGTCCGTCGCGTTGACGATCGTACTCTTGGTAGTGCTCAAGCTTTGCAGCACGATTTTTTCGGGTTCTCGCTTTAATGCATTCCTTGCAATAGCTTTTATTGCTTTTGTAAAAATCGTCGGAGAGGTTTTTCGCCTCCCCGCATTCCCGGCATTTCTTTGTAGTCATAGCGCTGCATCAAAAAGGTATATCCAAAGAATCACCTCCACCAGCCCCCGGATCGGCATAGCTGTCCATCGGTCGCCCATCAACAGGCACTGATTGCCCCTGTGGCGCGGGCGGTCGAGGCTGACCTTGGCCATCTTTACTGCCGGTCATGTGCAGGTTTTGCACATTCACCAACATTCGCTGCCGGTTAGCTCCAGTATTCTTGTCCTGCCAGCTTTCAACTTTGAGCTTCCCGCTAACTGCCACCTGACTGCCCTTGCGACAATATTGGGCGATGACGTCAGAGGCCAGCTTCCCCCACGCCTCGCAACTCACCCAGATCGGCTGCTTCACCCACTGGCCATTGCGCTTTACCCTGTCGTCGACAGCCAACGAAAAACTAGCTCGACAACTGCCACTTTCAAAATACCGAAGCTCAGGATCTTGGCCCAGTCGGCCTAGTAAATTAACGTTATTCATCTAAGCAACCTCCGGATCATATGCAACAGCGTCTTCAGGGGACTGCTCGTCTTGTGACCTTGACTCATATACCTTGATATCAACTTTGTCTTTCCACCCACGCCACACAGCAACATCGTCATGGCCGTCATGACCGCTAACATGCCGCAGTGAGGCCACCGCGTGGTTGATATGGCTGAACGCGCTTTGAGCTAACCCCCACTCGGCCAGCAGCCGGTTGCGGAACCGGACGAACTGCTCGGGCGACATCTGCTTGCTGCTGGGGGGTACACCAACGGCATTGGCGGCTGCGATCGCGGCTTCCCTGTCATGGCCGGTCTTGGCCGCGATAAAGTTAAACCGGTCGGTGATGGGGTTGGGTTGGGGCTGGGTGGTTGAGAATGACTCAACGTCAATTACATTCCCATCGTCATCAACAGAGGCGCCCAGTTCTTCGGGAGTATAAACAGGGGCGTCAAATACATCGGGACAAAACCACTTCACCCCGTTACTCATTGCCCTAGCAAACAGCATGTTGCGCGGAAATTTGCCAATGTTCTGGGTGCCTGCTCGCTTTGCGTCCTCAACGCTAAATTCCGAGATACCAGCAGACTGAAACTTACCGTCCCATTTTTCAAAAAACTCAATCTTGCAGGCTTTGTCGTCTAACCCAAGGACTCGGTAATTGTAATTAGGGTGAGCCTTAACC
>CALCPB010000385.1 GCA_937897665.1 uncultured Halomicronema sp.
GCCGCTGATACGGCTCAGCCATTCATTCAGGAGGGGTCAGGCATTGGATTATTACACGCTAGGCAACACCGGATCGAAAGTCAGTCGCCTCGCCCTCGGCACCATGACCTTTGGCGATGACTGGGGTTGGGGCGCAGACGAGGCCAATGCCCGCCAGATTTTTGACACTTATTTAGAAGCTGGCGGCAACTTTATCGACACTGCCGATCTGTACACCAACGGCAACAGCGAACGGATGCTGGGCAAGTTTGTGCAGGACAGCGGTAGCCGCGATCGCGTCATTATCACCACTAAATTTAGCTACAACGCGGAGCCGGGCAACCCCAACGCCGGGGGCAACGGGCGCAAAAACATTCTCCGGGCGGTGGAAGGATCGCTGCAGCGATTGGGCACTGACTACATAGATGTCTACATGCTGCACACCTGGGATCAGATGACCTCAGCGGCAGAGGTGATGCGGACGCTGGATGATTTGGTGAGATCGGGCAAGGTGCGCTACGTGGCGCTCTCTGATGCGCCTGCTTGGTACGTAGCCCAGGCCCAGACCCTGGCTCAGGAGCGTCACTGGGAACCCATCAGCACCGTCCAGCTGGAGTATTCCCTGGCCGAGCGTCATCTGGAATTTGAATACACGGCGCTGGCTCAGCAGCTCGGCACCAGCATTATGGCCTGGTCGCCGCTGGCCAGCGGTCTACTCTCAGGTAAATACAAACCGTCAGAGTCAGGCGGCGAAGGTTCGGGTCGATTGGCGATGCTGGCAGATAGCGGTAACCCGGCCTTCAACAAGTTCACCGAAAAGAATTGGGCGATCGTCGCGGCACTGGAACAGGTCGCCCAGGAGTTAGATCGCTCGATGGCGCAAGTCGCGCTGAACTGGGTGGCGAATCGTCCGGCGGTGGCCTCGGTGATTATCGGCGCGACCAAGCTGCACCAACTGCAAGATAATCTCGGCGCTTTGGACTTTGAGATTCCCTCCGCGCTGCGGCAGCGCCTCGATCAAGTCAGCCGTCCAGCGCCCCATTTTCCTTACACATTCTTTGAGCCCAGTCTGCAGGGTATGCTCACCGGCGGCGCGACCGTGGGCGACCATCCCGCCAGCTATTCCCAGCCCCTGCTGATCGAGGGTGAGGGAGCGGGCACGACTTGAGCATAGTTATAGGCTGAGTACAGTGCTGGGTTGGGTGATTGCCTCTGAGCGATCGCCCAACTACCCTTTCAGACCCGTAGCTCTCTGTATCAGAGCTGCTCTAAATAAGCCGCAACGGTCTCATACCCTTCGTCTTGGGCGATCGAGAGTGGGGTGTCTCCCCAGGATGCAGTGACATCTGTCTCGATGCCCGCATCAACCAACTGCTGTACGAGAGTCAGGATTTCGGCTTCGTCAGTCGTGACATTGTTTTCCCGATAGTTGAGCAAGTCATGCAACGCATTGGTGCCAAACTCATCGACAACGTTAACGTCGATGCCCTGGGTTAAGAGGAAATCTGTGGAAGAGGCGGGAAAATACATTACGGCATAGTTCAGCAGGGTGTTGTCGCCTTCCCCCCGGCGATGATTAATATCAGCGCCTTGTTCCAGCATCATTTCGGACACAGCGTAGTCCTCAGATTCGACTGCCCAGTAGAGCACATAGTTCAAGGTCTCTTCAGAATAATCGCGCTTTTGTAGCAGGCTTTGGGCCTTGGCCGAGTCGCCCCCTTGCACCGCCATCTCTAGCATCAGATTGGGCATGGCGAGCGAGACGCCGCCGACGGTCAAAGCGGTGATCAGGGCTAGACCACCCAGTAGTGGCCAGCGATACCGCCGCATGACTCTTAAGACTTGCCGAAAATTACCCAGAACGTAAAACACCGCCCCCAGCAAGAGGGTAAAAATAGTCAAGATGACGATGGTGCTAAAGTCTGATGGCAACGCGTCGGTAGAGGCTCCGGATGCCTTCAGACCCAGATTTAAGTCAAAGAGCGCGTTGAGGCTACCGCCCACAAAGACCAACCCAGCCATATACCAGGTGATGACTGAGAGCAATTGAAAGAAGGCTTGCATGAGTTGAGAAATGTTGTACGTCAGGAGTTAGCCCTAATCTGCCCCACAGCATCACCTAATTCACCGACGATCGCTGGATATTAGGTCGGATTTAGTCGGCCAAGTATGACGGGGAAACCTTTCCCATACCAGCAATTCACCCGATTTATGGGTGGTTGCTCTGGGCGATCGCCGCTAGCATGGGAAGCGCTATCGTCCTGTTCAACTCTCACATCCACTGCGATTGATGGAGCGTCGTCAGTCCTCATGGTTCGCAGGTTTATAGAGGACGATTCGCTGGCCTTAATGGCCTGATTCTTCATTGCCTATCGCCCTTATGTTCACAGCCATACCAGAACGTCAGATGCATTGGGTTCGCTGGGTGTTGACCCTGGGCTGGGGGGTGATTATTGCATCCCTGGTTTACGACCCGTGGACGGTGGCCCTAACCACCCCCGACCATCCCTGGAGTCCCCTACGGGTGTCGGTAGACTGCATTCCGGTGCAGGGGCAATGTGTGGTGGCAGCACCCTATTCTCTAGGCACCACGATCTTTTGGGGCCTGGTGGTGCCATCGGCCATTTTTATGTTGCTGATCTTTGGCCACGACCTCTGGCGGCGGATTTGTCCGCTCTCGTTCCTCTCGCAAATTCCGCGTGCCTTGGGGAAGCAGCGGCATTTTAGGCGCGAAAACAAAAAGACGGGCAAGGTGCGATTTGAGCTGGCGAAAGTCAAGTCGGATTCCTGGCTCGGGCGCAATTATCTGTACTGTCAATTTGCCTATCTGTTTGTGGGGCTGTGCGGTCGCCTGCTTTTCTACAATGCCGATCGCTGGGTGCTAGCCGGTTGGCTGCTGTTTACGATTGCGGAGGCCATTGCCGTCGGCTACTGTTACGGGGGGAAGTCCTGGTGCCAGTACTTTTGCCCGATGGCCCCAGTGCAAACGGTATTTAGCGAACCGAGGGGGCTGCTGGGCAGTCAGGCACACCTGAGCGATCGCCGCATTACCCAGTCAATGTGTCGCACGGTGACGCCCGAAGGGCAGGAAAAAAGTGCCTGTGTGGCTTGCCAGAGCCCCTGCATTGATATTGATTCTGAACGTACCTATTGGGATGGCCTGAACGCGCCTCAGGAATCCTTGATGCGCTACGGCTATGTGGGGCTGATGGTGGGCTACTTTGTCTACTACTACCTCTATGCCGGCAGTTGGGACTACTACTTTTCGGGCGTGTGGAACCGCGAACCCAACCAGTTGGCCGCGCTCATGAGTCCGGGGCTGTATCTGTTCGGCCAGCCGATTGGCATTCCTAAACTTGTGGCAGTACCTCTGGTGTTGGGCGCGTTTACCCTGGCGGGTATCGGCCTGGGCCGTAGCCTCACCGCCTACGCAAAAGCTTACTGGCAACGGCATCATCGGACGGGCCAGACTGATATCGTGCAGCATCGGGGCTTTGCCCTGGCGACGTTTGTCGCGTTCAACGTTTTTTTCTTTTTTGCGGGGCGACCGCTACTGCGCTTGACGCCCCTGTGGCTGCAGTTTTTGTTTGACGGCATCATTCTGTTTGCCAGCACCCTGTGGCTAGTGCAGAGCTGGGGGCGCAATCCGGCTTTGTACGCACGCGAAAATCTGGCCAGTCGATTGCGCAAGCAACTGGAAAAACTGCAGCTCGACACCGCGCGATTCCTCGAAGGGCGTCGCCTGGAAGACCTCAATGCTGATGAGGTGTATGTGTTAGCCAAAGTGCTGCCAGACCTGACTCAAGAAAAGCGGCACGAGGTTTATAAAGGGGTGGTGCGCGAAGCTCTGGCGGAAGGCTATGTTAATTCCGTCAACAGCTTGGATGTGCTGCAACAAATGCGGCGAGAGCTTGACCTGTCTGACAATGAGCACCAGCAGGTGCTAGAAGAACTCGGCATTGAAGATCCAGAGCTGTTGAACCCCGATCGCCAGCGCTCATTAGAGAATCAGATTCGCCTGAGTGGTTACCAGGACTCATTAGAAAGGCTGCTGCGCCTGCAGCGGACTCAGCCAGACTTAACGCCCGTTGACTTCGCTGCCGAAGATGCCGCCATGCTGCGGTCTCTCCGCGACGAATATGCCGTCACCCCCCAGGAAGAAGCGTGGGTGCTGCGCGATCTGGCGGTCGAAGGTTTGCCCAAAGCTCAGGAATTGCTGGCCCGGTTAACACAATGGCGAGAGTGTGCCCACGCGCTGACCCTGCCGTTGTTGGCGGCACAGGAGCCGGTGGTAGCCGTGGTGCAGGATGCGGTGGCGCGCAAGCAGGAACTCATTGTGCGATCGCTGCTGGAAATGCTCCCAACCCTGCCTTCTGAACCTGAAACCACCGCCGTTGTCCAGACGTTGCAACAGCTCGCGCCGCCCGCCTTGGAGACTTTGCTGGGGCAAGCGAGCTGGCGTGACCCCCTCCCTGCAGACCTGCTCAACCGCCTGTCTCAACCCGTGGCTCCGCAACTCCCCCCGCCGTCAGAGCAGGCCGCCATTGACCACTTAGAAAACCTGCTGCACCATTACAGTCCTTTGGTCGCCGCCGCTAGCCTGTATCTGCTCGCTCATTTGGCACGCGATCGCGCGACGTTGCAGGCCCAAAAGCTGCTGCCGACCGACCCGCCTGCCCTAGTGCAAGAGACGAGCAACGATTTGCTCGCCGCTCCTCATCCTCCAGTGCTGGCCACCTTCCCGACGTTAGAAAAGCTGGTGTACTTATTCAACAGCGATTTCTTTCATCGCTTAGACCCGCAGACGTTGCTGGCGCTAGCTCACCAGGGCGAAGTCCGCACCTTTACCGCCGGTGAGGCGATTACGGAAGCGGGCGATACCTGCCGGGAACTGCTGCTGCTCATCGCGGGGCAAGCCCACATTCACTATCAGCGACCGGAGGGCGTGCAGATTACACAGTTGCATCCTGGTCAAACCTTAGATGAGCTAGAGGTGCTGGCCCATCGCGATCTCGATAACACCATCCTGGCTGACAGTGACGGCACCCGCATTTTGGCGATTCCCGTGGATGCGTTCGATGCCCTGTTGGATCAAGATGCTGATTTCGCTCGCCGCGTGTTGGGGCTAGAAAGCCAGCGTTTACAGCAGTTGATGACGGTGGCCCGAAGCGAAGGATAACCCGGTCTGATACGGCAGCGAAAATGCGGCTCCTCCATTGCCGATAATGTCCCACCAATCGCGATCGTTTTTGCTAGAACTGACCCATGGCTCCCTACCTCCTCCCGCTGGGCAAGTGGTATCCGGTTTCCCCAGCTCGCAGGGGGGCTAGGGGCTCAAAACCGGCGACAACTGCGTAGGTTCTGTGTGGTTTATCCAGGTAAAAAGGATGATAAAGACGGCGCTGTTTGACCCCACCAGACACTATCCACTGTCGCCCCTCGGCTGGAATCCGACCGTTGCTCAGGCCGCTGTCACCGCGATCGCCCAAACCACGATCACACAACTGCAGACGACGCCATTGCTCTCGGGGCACCCGATGGATGATCGAGCATTTGGCAGCGACCTGTATTTTGGCAAGGCGGGTGTGCTGTGGGCCATCCACTATCTGCAGACGGTGGGCGCGATCGACTCGACCTTTGATGTCGCCACGCAGCTCGACGCTACCCTGGCGCAAAATCACGAGGACTATGCCCAGTCCAGTCCCTATCCAGAGCAATCTTCGTATCTCTTTGGCGAGCTGCCGCTACTGCTGCTGCAATACAAGCTCGCCCCCTCAGAAGATAAGGCAACGCAGATTCTGCAGGCCATTCACAAAAACGATACCCAACCGATTCGAGAGCTGATGTGGGGCATTGCCGGTTCCATGCTGGCCGCCTGGTTTATGTATGAGTGGACGCAGGAATCACGCTGGCGAGACGTCTTCACCTTGCAAGCCGACTCACTGCTGCAGGCATGGCAACCGGTGAATGAAGCCGGCCACCTCTGGACAATCGATTTGTATGGTAAACAACAGCAGTGGTTGGGGCCGGTACACGGCTTTGCCAGCAACTTAACCCCTTTGCTAGCAGGGCAAGTCTTACTGACTGATGAGCAATATCAAGAGATTGCCGCCCGAGCTATGCTGACGCTGATTCAGACTGCTGTCACCGATGATGACGGGGCCAACTGGCCCGCCGTTTACAAAGCTGCCGCTTTTAAGCAGATTCCCAAACTGGTGCAGTATTGTCACGGTGCACCGGGGATGGTGACAGCTTTGGCCGCGTTGCCCCAGGGCCATGAGCAATTTGATCGCATCTTGTTGAAAGGCGGAGAATTGACTTGGCGAGCCGGGCCGCTCAAAAAGGGCTCCAATCTCTGTCATGGCACTGGCGGCAATGGCTATGCGTTTCTCAAGCTGTTTATCCGCACTGGGGATGAACTGTGGCTCGATCGCGCCCGCGCCTTTGCCATGCATTCCGTTGAACAGTATCGCTTTGCTCAACAACGCTATGGGCAATTGCGTTACCCCCTCTGGACGGGGGATTTGGGCCTGGCCATTTATCTGTGGGATTGCCTGCAAGCACAGGCCAAATTTCCGACGATCGATGTGTTCTAGCCCTGCCAGATGGCCGCCCTGAAGAATCCGGTTTCTCTGAAAAACTTGCTGTAGACTGTTGGCCTGTTCCCAGCAACCGGGTTCTTGGACAGGTGATTTCTTGAAATATCCTAAGCGCAACTAACACGACAGTAATGATGGCGCAATTTACGTCTGTGGGCTCTTGGGGTCAGCCTGTCGGCAACATCATGACTCAACAGTCCTTTCAATTACATCACTGCAGAAAATTATGATCGTTGTCTACGGCATTAAGGAAAAATTGAATCCCATCAAGGCTCAACTGTCTGACGTGATTCAGGACTGTCTGCAATCGGTGCTGGGTCTCCCCGCTGGTAAGCGATCGCATCGATTTGTGCCGATGGAGGCGGACGATTTTTACTATCCGAGCGATCGCAGCAGCGCGTATACCGTGATTGAGATCAACATGATGTCGGGCCGTCAGCCGGAAACTCAAAAGCAACTGATCAAAACGCTGTTTCAAGCCCTGGATAGTCAGCTCTCGATTGCTCCCATCGATATCGAAATCATCATCAAAGAGCAAGCGCCTCACTGCTGGGGCTTTCGGGGCATGACGGGAGATGAAGCGATAGATCTCACCTACAAAGTTGATGTCTGACTAGCATGGTCCGCAAACTTGAGCTGCTGGTTTCCCTAGAGAACATTGCCACTGTGGCTGCGCTGAAAGTTTTGGAGAATGCTTAGGCCGCTTGCCTTAATTCTGACGCCCTCTGAATCCCCCAATTCTGAAGGACTTCAAGAACCGGTTTGCCCCAGAATTGCTATTCATTAGGCAAACTTTGGTTGAAGCCAGACTGGCCAGGAGTTCTAGACTACGCTTGCGCGGGCACACCTCACCGCCTGCGGCACCTCTCCTTCCCAAGGAGAGGTTTATACACATCTCTGTAAGACCGCAAAATCCTGCATTGGCCCCCCTTTATCCCCTCAATTTGGGGGGGAGACCGGAATTCACAGTCCCCCAGGATTGGGGGATGTAGGGGGCTGGATCTCTGAAAACGACCAACCAGCAACTTATGTATAAGCGGCAGCCTTCCCAAGGAGAGGTTGATACCAATTCTGCGAATCAAGGCTACTGTCCTGTACTTAGACATTAGGCAAAGCCTTGTCTCAGAGCATCTGAATTAACGTCACTTGGGGTCACCCAGCTGGGTGAGGCGATCGCGACCTGACAGCAGGTGCCGCCTGCAAACGCTTGATGACACGCTGATAACGAAGGCTGAAGTCGTCATGACAACTCTGCTGATTAGCAGGTGTTGCCATGACCCGGTGGGGATGAAGTCAAAAGGGATTTTCCAGATTGCTCAAACATTTTGGCATCTCAGCAAAAGGATGGGCGATCGCTCTGGTAGCGCCGATTTCTTTCGATTTCTACCATCCACCATCAGCCAATTGTTCACACTATTCCGTGATTAATGACTTCACAATTACGCTTCAAAGTTGACCGCAAAAGACTGACTCAATGGTCGGCAGGGGCAGCGCTAGCACTCGGCTTAGGGACTGGATGTGTGTTGCCCGCCCAGCCCGGAGACCCCAATTTCAGAGTTCATACAGGCGTGCCCCTACCACTCAGCTCGGTGAGCGATCGCGTTTTAACCACCGCAGCCCAAGACCTTGGTATCCCCCGGGTCGACCTTAGCCTACTACGAGCCAATGAAGAAACTTGGACAGACGGTTGCCTCGGCATCGGGTCACCTAATGAAGTCTGCCTACAAGCCTTAGTCGAGGGCTGGCAATTGGAAGTGGTTTATGACAACCAAAGCTGGTTTTACCGCACCGATGCCACCGGAGACACGGTCCGCCAATCTTATTTGGACAATAACCTGCCGCCTTCTGTAGGCGATCGCGTTCTTGCCTTGGCCTCTGTAGATGCGGGCATGGCTGAAGAGCGGTTGGAGATTATTAGAGCGGAGCCCCGTAGCTGGAATGGC
>CALCPB010000386.1 GCA_937897665.1 uncultured Halomicronema sp.
CATGCCCGGCAAAAGCTCAATCAGGCTCAGCGGGTGCTCAAAACTGGAGAACCGGTCGAGTACGAACGGCTGATGGCTGATCAGGGACAAACGCGATACGAAGAAGTCAGAATTGTGCCCTGTGACTCAGAGAGTGTGCTCGTACTCGTGCGAGATATCACCGCCCGCAAGCAGGCCGCTCTGGCTCTGGAGGCGAGTGAAGCACAGTATCGCGCGTTGTACCAGAAAACTCCGGTGATGCTACATTCCATCGACCATGACGGTCGGCTGGTTTACGTGAGTGATTATTGGCTACAGAGACTCGGCTACACCAGAGAAGACGTGATTGGTCGTAAGTCGGTTGAATTTCTGACGGCTCAGTCCCAACAGTATGCTCAGCAGGAAGTCCTGCCAAAGTATTTTGAAACTGGCAGTTGCGTTGATATTCCGTATCAGATTTGCACCAAGACCGGCGAGGTGTTAGATATTTTGCTGTCTGCCACAGCAGAGCGCGACGCGGCGGGCCATGTTGTGCGTTCTCTAGCGGTGATGGTGGATGTGACTGAGCGCAACCAGGCAGTGGCTGCCCTGCAAGCCAGCGAAGCGCGCTTCCAAACCTTCATGGATAACTCGCCCGCGTTAGCGTTTATCAAAGATGCCGATTCCGGTGAGATCCTCTACATCAACCGGCCCTTTGAGCAGTTCTTTCAGATCGACGCTACCGAGATTGTCGGCAAAACCGACCTTGATTGGTTGCCGCCAGAGGCCGCCGCGCAAAACATGCAGAACGACCAAACGGTGATGCAGTTGGGGCAGCCTTTACAGCTCCAGGAGTCGGTTCCCGATGCGGCGGGTAATGACCAAGATTGGCTGGTGTCTAAGTTCCCTTATCAGGACTTAGACAATCAACGTTTGCTCGGTGGCGTTGCCCTCAATATCACGGCACAAAAGCGCTTAGAGCAAGATCTCTACAACGAGAAGGAGTTAGCTCAAGTGACCCTCGATTCGATTGGTGATGCAGTCATCAGCACCGATGCTCAGTGATGTGTATACTACCTCAATCCGATTGCCGAGGCGCACACCGGGTGGGCACAAGCTGAAGCTCAGGGTCGGCCTCTTACAGACGTCTTTGTCATCCTCAACGAATATACGCGCGCGCCGGTTGATAACCCGGTCGACCAGGTGCTTGCTGAAGGCATTATTGTCGGCCTAGCCAATCACACGATTTTGATTGCTAAAGATGGCAGCGAGCGGAGTATCGAAGACTCTGCTGCCCCCATTCGCAATAGTACGGGTGAGATTATTGGCACCGTGCTGGTCTTCCATGATGTCACTGAGGCCCGCCGACTATCTAAACAACTCACCTGGCAAGCCACTCATGATGAGTTGACGGGCTTGTTTAACCGGCGGGGCTTTGAAGCTCAACTAGCAGAACTTCTGGTAACGGTCGATAGCCCGAGCGTGCTCTGTTATCTCGATTTAGACCAGTTCAAACTGGTCAACGATACCTGTGGTCATGCGGCTGGCGATCTGCTGCTGCAGCAAGTGACTGACAGTTTGAACAATCAGGTGCGAATTACTGACGTGGTGGCTCGTTTGGGCGGCGATGAGTTTGCGATTTTACTCCGGCAGTGTTCGTTAGAGTTTGCCCGCCGGATTGCGAATCTCATGTGCCAGTCGCTTCGAGAACAGCGATTCGTCTGGGGCGAGCATTCCTTTGCCGTGGGGGTCAGTATTGGCATCGTCGAAATCACACCCGAGACTCGCAGCCTGACGACCGTTCTTGCTGCGGCTGATGCGGCTTGTTATGCCGCCAAGGAAGCCGGTCGTAATCGCATTCATGTGTATCGGACAGACGATTTAGTCTTATCGCGGCAACGCGATGAACAACAGTGGTGTCTGCGGATTGATCAAGCGCTGGAAGCCCATCGTTTTCAGCTTTATCATCAGCCGATTGCCCGGGTTGATGAGATTGACGGCGTCCGCACTCACACTGAACTGCTGGTCAGAATGCTAGGCGAGAAGGGCAAGATTATCCCGCCGATGGCGTTCATTCCAGCGGCAGAGCGCTATCACCGGATGGCCAAAATTGATGAGTGGGTCATTCTGCACTTCTTGGCTGAGCTGAGTAGGCAAGGGGGTAATTTGGACGGGCTTTACAACATCAACCTCTCGGGCGCTAGCCTTAACGATGAGGAGTTTTTAACGTTTTTGAAAGCGCAGCTGATCCAGAAGTCGGTCGATGCCACCAAGATTTGCTTTGAAATCACCGAAACAGCCGCCATTTCTAATCTGCATCGGGTAACGACCTTTATGAAGAGTCTCAAGCAGTTAGGCTGTCAGTTTGCTTTAGATGACTTTGGCAGCGGCATGTCTTCCTTCCGCTATCTCAAGCAGCTACCAGTCGATTACATCAAAATTGACGGTGACTTTGTGCAGAAACTCAACGAGCCCGTGAATCAGGCGATTGTGCAATCAATCTGCAGCATTGGCCAAGCCATGGACGTTCAAATCGTCGCTGAGCGCGTCGAGAATTTAGCGACCGCGGCTCAACTCAGAGCGTTAGGGGTGGATTACGTTCAGGGCTATGGCATTGCTAGACCTTCACCCTTTGGTTCCCTGTAAAGGCCTCTAGAAGACGAGTTCGCTTATGTACCTCCCTCACCGGCTGCCGAGACTGCAGGTGAGAGGCCGAATGAATTGCCGCACGGGAGACACTGACGGCAGGAACTCGGTCACCCGCAGCGCTCGTCAAGGGATCCTCGCGTCTTGCCAACTTTTGGGAAAATTCACCGAGGGCATGTTTAGATTCTCAGAAATTTGAGAACACTAACGGCAAGCGTAAAGATACTCCTGATTATTTATCCCGCTATTTTTATGACTGACTGCCCCTGTATCAGCATCATCATCCCTACCTATCAGCGAGAAGAGGTGCTCTGCAGCACGATCGCGGATGTTTTACGGCAAGATTATCCTGACTTTGAAGTGATTGTGGTAGACCAGACCCACGATCACCAGCCGGAAACTCAAAGCTATCTCGAAACCACGGCCCAAAGTGGCAAGATTGAATACTTTCAGCTGCCGTGGGCGAGTTTGCCGGGGGCACGCAACTACGGGGTTGAGCGATCGCGCGGCGACATCATCTTGTTTATTGACGCTGACGTTGCGCTGCCCGCCGGGTATTTGCAGGCCCATGCCCAAATCTTCATAGATAAGCCAGAAGTCGGGGCCGTCGCTGGGCGCGTCTTCGATCGCATGAAGCTGGGCGATGATCCTAACCTCTCGATTGAGTATTTACCGGAAGCAGCCATGGATCCCGGCATTGCTTGGTATCACATCGATCTGGTGCATACAACCCAGCCGCAGCAGGTGATTTCGGCGCGCGGCTGCAACATGTCGTTTCGGCGCGAGATCTTTGGCAAACATGGCCTGCGCTTTGACGAGCGGTTTCGCGGCAATGCCGTGCGCGAAGAGTCCGACTTTTGTCTACGACTCCTCCGCACTGGCTACATCGTTTGGTACGCGCCCGATGCGAACCTGGTGCATTTGGGTGAAGAAACCGGTGGCTGCCACGACATCAGCACGCGATCGCTGGCCTATCAGGTCACCTTTTACCACAACCACTTTTTGATGGGGCTCAAAAACCTGACGCCCGGACAGGCACTGCGTCTCTATGGCAAGCTGTTCGATTGTCATGTGCTGGGCCATCCGCCCTGCAACAAGAGCGGTTCTCCTATCAAGGTGGTGACGCGCTTTGGCTTTTACTGCCTGGGCTTTTTAGATGCCGTGGGCACGCTGATCAAAACCGGCAAACGTCACCGCATCCACACCACGCCCGCCGCTACCCCCATGGCGCTGTCGGCTCAATGTTAATGCTCAAGTGAGCTGAACTTTAGTGTGGTCGGTGCAGTACACCGCCCTGAACCCGATCATCTTGCTATTCCCGAGGAAGCCCACCTATGAGAATCCTGGTTGCTAGCCACACCTACATCGTGGATTTGAACTGCGAAAAGTTTCGCACCTTGGCCCAGCTTGCCCCCGATTTAGAAGTCACGGTGGTGGTACCGCAGCGGTGGCGGCCTGGTGGGGTACAAAATCGCATCATTGAGAAACAAGCCTGGCAAGATGGGCGGTTTCGGGTAGTCCCGATCTCTAACTTCAGCCAAAACAATCAGGGCCTGCTCACGTTTGGGCTAGACCTGATCTCGCTGCTGCGCGAGTTTCGCCCTCACGTGATTCAGGTTGAACAGGGCTCTAAGGGGCTCGCCTATGCGGAGATGATCACGCTGAATCGGCTGCTGGGCCTTAAGGCCAAAATGCTGTTCTTTACCTGGTGGAATTTACCCTACGAGCTGAAGTTTCCGACCTCGTTGCTAGAACGGTATAACTTGGGCGGTACCGATGGCATTGTATCGGGTAATCAAGATGGGGCCGATATTTTGCGCGATCGCGGCTATCAGGGGCCGATTCGGGTGATGCCCCAACTGGGCGGTGATGAAACCCTGTTTCGACCGCAGCCCCAGCCCGAGCTGGCCGAACGCTTGGGGATTGCCGCCGATGATTTTGTGATTGGCTTCGTCGGTCGCTTTGTCGAAGAGAAAGGGCTGCTGACGGTGATGAAAGCGCTAGAACAGCTCAAAGATCATCCCCAGCGCTGGAAATGTCTGCTGTTAGGACGCGGCCCTCTCAAAGAGACGCTACAAAAACAGGCCACTGATTTGGGCGTGGGCGATCGCCTACGCTGGGTCGAAAGCGTCCCCCACGATGATGTGCCGCGATACATCAATCTGATGTCGACGCTGCTGCTGCCATCGGAGACCACCGACAAATTCAAAACGTTGACCTCCGCTGGGTGGAAGGAGCAGTTTGGCCATGTCTTAATCGAAGCAATGGCCTGCCAGGTACCTGTCATCGGTTCCGACTCAGGCGAAATTCCCTACGTGATTGACGATGCGGGGCTAGTGTTTCCAGAAGGGGATGCGGCGGCGCTGGCGACCCAAATCCGCACCCTGATGGAATCACCCGAAACGCAAACTGACCTCAGCAAGCGCGGCTACGATCGCGCGATGGCCCAGTACACCATTCGTGCCTTGGCCCGCCAGGCGTTGGACTTTTATCAGGAGCTGGTGGCATGAGCCAACCCTTAAGGGTGCTGCAAATCGTCCCGTCGATTTCTCTGGTCTATGGTGGCCCCAGTCAGATGGTAAGGGGCTTTTCCCAGGCGCTGGCGGCCGCGGGCGCAGCGGTGACGATTGCCACCACCGATTCCAACGGCGATGTCGATGAAGCACCGCTGGATGTGCCGCTAGAAACGCCGGTAGCTGAAGACAACTACACGGTGATTTACTTTCGCTGTTCGCCCTTTCGCCGCTATAAGTTTTCCATGGGGCTGCTGCGCTGGCTGTGGCATCATGCCCACGACTACGACATCGTCCATATTCACGCGCTCTTTTCACCGGTCAGTTCATTGGCGGCGGCGGTGCTGCGACAGCGGGGCGTGCCCTATTTGCTACGTCCTCTCGGCACCCTCGACCCGGCTGACCTGACCAAAAAGAAACAGATCAAGCGTCTCTACGCAGCGCTGCTCGAAGGTCCTAATTTAGCTGGAGCTGCCGCGATTCATTTCACCAGCGCTCAAGAAGCCAAAATCTCAGAACGGTTTGGGGCCAAAACACCTGCCCTCGTGCTGCCGCTAGGGGTATCGCCCCTGACGTCCCCTCCACCGCCGATCGATCTGCACGAACGCTTCAGCATTCATCGCGATCGTCCGAACATTCTCTTTATGTCTCGCCTCGATCCCAAAAAGGGCATTGAGCTGCTGCTGTTTGCCCTCGAAACGCTGCAACAAGAAGGCATGCCGTTTCATTTGCTGATGTGTGGGGCTAATCCCCAAGATCGTGAGTACGAACAGTCGATTCGCGAGCGGTTTGAGCAGTCAGCAGTACGATCGCAAACGACGCTGACCGGTTTTGTCTCGGGTGATCTCAAGGCCAGCATTTTGCAAGCTGCCGACCTATTTGTGCTGCCGTCCTATTACGAGAACTTTGGGATTGCCGTAGCTGAGGCGATGCTGGTGGGTCTGCCAGTGGTAATTTCTGACCAGGTTCATATTTGGCAGACGATTGATCAAAGCGAGTCGGGCTGGGTCTGCACCTGCGACGCCACCTCTTTAGCTCAGCAGCTGCGAGCCGCGCTCAAAGATCCTGACGAACGACAGCAGCGAGGTCACAATGCCCAATGCTGCGCTAAAGAACAGTACAGTTGGCAAGCCATTGCCGTCCAGGCGATCGCGGCCTATCAGAACATGCTGAGCAGTCATTAAATGACTGGAGTGGATGCTGGAGTGCGATTACTGTCTGAAACCCATCGCCTAACAATGGATGTATCGAGCGTGAAACCTGGCAAAACGGGGTCGCCTGATAAGGTCGCTGGCTCGTCCAGTACCTGAGGCGCTGCTGCGGCTCCATAGATCCATACGCGTCGCTGTTGGCGATCAATCAGCCAACCGAGCTGCACCCCACTCTCGCCATATTCCACCATCTTGGCTTGAGCTGTCGTCAGGTCGTCCGATGGGGACATCAGCTCCAGCACGAAGTCCGGAGCCAGCGGCGGAAATTTTTCTCGGGCGGCCAAAGGCAGTGCCTCCCAGCGATCTCGCTGCACCCAAGCCACATCGGGAGAGCGATCTGCTCCGTTGGGCAACTTAAAGCAGGTCGAAGAATCGAACAACATGCCTAGCTGAGCCTGTCGATTCCAAAGGACAAAGTCAGCAGCAATCTCGATATTGCGGTTACCGGTTTCACCACCAGTTGGGGGCATAAACAGCAGTTCTCCAGAGGCAGTGCGCTCAATTTTGATGTCGGGGTTAGCGCGACAGAGATCATAGAACTGGTTTTCGGTGAGCGCCGTTGAGGGGGGCACTTTGATCAGCAGCGTCGCCATCCAAACACCTCGGTGCAGATTAATTCTCAGTTTACTGTGGTTACTGAGGCCGTTGCGTAGGCGACATCGGATGAGTCTGTGTTGGGTGATTGAGGCTTGAGAACGGGGAAAGCGCACCCTCCCGCCAGGGCAGAAAAATGTTGGCCCAACCCCCTGGGATAGAGACTTGGCTGTAACGGGTCACTTACAATAACACCCATGCATTGGAACCGAACTTCTGAGCCGAGTTGCTTAGCTCCCATGTATGCCTTGTCCTTAGCCTGCTGCCTCTGCCCATGATTGACCAAATTGACCTGTTTGCTGCTGCCGGTGCCGCTGAAGCCGCTGCCGGGAACTTCGATGTTGAGGCCATTCCCACCAGCGGCAGTATCCCCATTCCACCCGGTATCTACAGCGATTTAGACACCCTGACCAGACACTGCAATAATTGTCAGCGCTGCGGTTTGGCAGCTGGCCGCACGAATGTCGTCGTCAGCCGAGGCAACCCCCAAGCACCCATCATGATTGTGGGGGAAGGGCCGGGGCAGCAAGAGGACGAGCAGGGCCTGCCGTTTGTGGGCAAATCGGGGCAGCTCTTAGAAAAGATTCTCGCGGCCGTTCGTCTCGATACTGAGCAGGACGTTTATATCTGCAACGTGGTGAAGTGCCGCCCGCCCAACAACCGCACGCCGGTGGCGGATGAAACGGCTGCTTGCAAAGGGTACTTGCTAGAGCAGATTC
>CALCPB010000387.1 GCA_937897665.1 uncultured Halomicronema sp.
CCCCAATCGGGTTTTCCACTGTGCGATCTCCATCAGCGGTAGTTTGAACCACACCAAGATCCAGTACAGCCCTAGAATGATTTCACCCTCGGTATAGAGGACGTTATGGGCGAGCAACGCTTCACTCGCCCCTAGCACGACTAGCAAAATCAGGGTGACTATGCGTAATTCTGTCGATTTCATGATCAGCTTCTGAGAGTCATTTCAGGACATAGACGATACCCGCACACCCTGGAAGAGAGGCGATTGAGGCTGGAGGCAGTATTCCCCTCAACCAGCTCCGCCATCAAACTAACTCGATGTTGCCAGCACAATGCTTGACCTCAGTAGGGGTTAAAAGCATCGTAGAGACGAGCATTGGTTCATTGGGTTCTGGATTCAAGGGTCTCTAAGTGGAGAGCACTGGCCTGCCTTGAGGCTGCCCGCAAACCGCCTATTGGGAAACGGTTGCCGATTCATTGTCAATCCATCAGGTGCGGTTCCTTATCGCTATCGACCAGACGGTTACCCACCAGTGCAGACGGTGCAATATGCCAACCCGTTCGCTGGAGCAATGATGGAGGCTCCGCTCTGATGCTCACCGGTTGCCCTAGGTCGCTTTAATCATTGAGGTCCTGAGTATCATTCTGATGCTGAATCCAGTACCCAAAAGTTAGCTGCCTTGTCTTGGTGGAATTGGCAGATAGCTTTGAGAGTCAACTGCTTGAACCTTGATGTGATCGCCGTTTCTTGACTGAATCAGCGATCGCCCCGGAGAAGACTGAAGTAGTTAAATAGACATCGCTGATGTCCACAACTCCGGTTTTACACCGTCCGGTTTACACCGCTTAGTCGAGTCACTTAGGAACCTATCCATGCAATTGCCTTCCGTCCCCTGCCTTGCGATCGCCCTCGCTGCCGGTACGCTGTCACCCGCGATCGCTGCGCCCCTGACAGAGCTTTCCCTCGGCGATACGCCCCTACAAAATCAAACCCTCTCGGCAGGCGCGATGCAGGTCATCATCACCGACTATCGACCCAATGATTTTGCCACGGATGACCGGGGTTCTCTCAGCTATGAGGTCTATGTCAACGACGAGCTGAAAGCCAGTCACAGTGAAGAGGCTGACTTTATGTTTGCCGACTTCAGCCTCCAAAATCTTGACCCGGATGGCCTGCCCGAAGTTATTTTCCATCGCTATACCGGCGGGGCTCACTGCTGCAGCATTTATCGTCTGTACTCTTGGCAGGGCGATCGCCAGCACCGCACCCAAACGTTTCCCCTCGACGCGAGTGTTGACGGTTCCTTTGAAGACCTCGATAAAGATGGCTATAGCGAACTGGTGGGTTCCGATGGCCGCTTTCTCTATGCCTTCGGCAGCTATGCCAGCTCTTGGCCACCCACCCTGGTGCTCTCGTTTCGCGGCGGCACGCTGATTGATGTCAGCCAGCAGTTTAGCGACATGATGCGAGCCAACGCTGCCAACATGTACCAGAGCACTTACACCTCAACCTTACAGGAGCCCATGCTAGGTGCGAACAGCATCCTCGCCGGTTACGTCGCGCAAAAAATCATGCTCGGAGAATATGAGTCGGGCTGGGATTATATGCTGGCCCATTACGACCCTACCGATACTTGGGGGCTTGAGCATTACAACACTGCTGGTGAGGTTGCAGAAACCTTTGCAGATTTTCCGGCCGCGCTGGAGGCCTTCTTAATCGATTTGGAATATCTCACCGTCAACGGCACGCCCAACCCCCATCTCGATCTTAGCCGTAGCATGGTTGAGCAAGAGTCTCTGCTGTAAGCAAGGCGTTCCTAAATAACGGACAAATCGCCGAAATTTGGCAGTGCCCAGCCCTAACAGCTCGCGGCGATCAACAGTCCTCAAGTTGCTTGAACGGCAGCGGGACCACCTTCCTAGAGGGCATGAGGATTAGGACGCCGCGTCAATTTGGCGGACTGCGGTCAGCGCCGAATAGCTAACCCCTGCCGTACCCTCGCCAGGGTGAGTACAGTCACCCACCAGCCACAGGTTTGGCAGCGGCGTCCGGTTGGCAAAGCCGAAGGGACCAAAAGTGCTGACGCGCATTCCCAAGCCGCCAACGGCGCCGCGATCGCGCCCCGTAAAGCGTTCAAAAGTGCGCGGCGTGCCTGCTTCGCAGTGAACATTATGCTCGGGTCTGAGGTCAAATTACTCTCCCTGCTTAGCGATCGCGGTGTCGGTATAGTGTTGCTTGCGGCGATCGTAGTTGTCCTGCTGCCAAGCGTTGAGATCGGTAAACGAAGAAGCAATCACGGTCGCCTTACCCTCAGGAGCGCGGCCATCGCCAGGGCGACTGACGGACACAAAGAGAGAATTGTTTTCGCCAATGGGGCCGTCGTAATCGTAGAGAAACTGTAGATGTGGCGGACAGTCGGCGGGAATCGCCGCCCGCTCCACCCCCAAATACACCACAAACGCGCCGGAAGAATCAGCAAGTTTTTCAACGCGACGACGATAGCCTGCGGGTGCGTCATCGCCCAGCAGCGTAACCAAGTTTTGCACCGTGACGTTGCCGACCACAATATCGGCAGGCTGCGTTCGAATGTCGCCCGTTTTTTGATCGCGCACCGTGACGCCTGTGACACGTCCCTGAGTGGACTGAATCTGCTTTACCGTGTGACGCATCAGCAACTTGCCACCATCACGCTCTAGCGCAGCCACCAAGAGATCGCTCAGCACTTGCATGCTGCCTTCCAGATGAAACAGCCCCTGAGGCGCTTGCGAAACTCCCAGAGCCGTGGCCGCATATAGCAGCGCCGTCTCGTCGGCCCCCACCTGGGAATACAGCTTAAGCTGCAGATCGAGAAAGGTTTTGAGGCGGCGATCGCCCTGCAGTCCAAACGCCCGCAAAAGCTGCCCCACCGTGGAAAAGGTGAAGGGCGCGGTAATCAGTGTATCGGGCCGCACTGCTGACACCAGCTGCCATAAATCCCAGGGGCTACGGGGAGGCAGTACCGGCTCACGTCCCTGAAAGCGCCAACTGGCTTGAAATAGTTTGGCTAACAGCTGCCAAAACCGTTCACTGCCCGGAAACTGGCGCTGGCGCTCAGCCCGCCAGGCTGCCGGATCGCGCCAGACCGAAATCGGGGTGGTTTCGCCTGGCAAATAAACCGCACAAGCCGGATCGCAGTGGGTTGCCGCCGGTAGCGGGATGTCGAGTTCGGCAAAGATTTGCTGATGCACGCCGCCTGGCTCTAACCCGGCCACCTGCGTCGCGCCCACATCAAAGGTGAAACCGCGTCGCTTAAAGGTTGAGGCACAGCCGCCGGGCACATAGGCTTGGTCAAACACGGTAACGTCGTAACCACGCCGGGCCAGCAACGCGGCAGTCGTCAGTCCGCCAATACCGGCACCGATGACGACGACTCGCTGATTTATGGAATGCCCGACAGCCATGAAGTTTACATTTTGTTACGTCTGTCCATAGTTTAACGGCAAGCCGGGCTCTCTGGCCGCTGATGCGAGGACATAGCAGAGACCGGTGATCGTCTGCCCCTGGTCTCTCTTAGCCGCCACTGATTTTTTAGACCCTCAACTATAGGCCACGCCGCCGCCAGACTCGTTGGTAACAGCGATGCATCACGGCGCGTCCTCCCATTGAGCCAGATCAGGTTCACCCACCCTCAAGTTAGGGGTAGCTCCATTTGAATGTTGCAGCGAGCGTAGGGTGAGGGTGGCCCGACGACTTTGCGAAACCCCAGCTTTTGATACAGGCGAATAGCAGGTTCTAAAACGGTATTACTCTCCAAAAAGAGCGTTTTTGCCCCTAACTCACGGGCTTTGGCGATCGCCGCCTGCCCGAGCAAAAAGCCAATACCCTGGCCTTTAGCCGTTTCTGCAACCGCCATTTTGACTAGCTCATAAGTCTCCTCCTCCAGCCGCACCAGCGCACAGGTACCCACCACTGCGCCATCCTGCAGCGCCATGTAAATGTGTCCACCTGGGTT
>CALCPB010000388.1 GCA_937897665.1 uncultured Halomicronema sp.
GGGCATCCCACTTATACCCGCCGATCGCCGCCAACAGCACTGCATCACTTTGGCGACAGGCTTCCAGCGTGTCATCAGGCAGAGGCGTGCCCGTCGCATCAATGGCGACCCCACCCATCAGCGCTTCCTGAAAGTTGAACTCAAGGTCAAGCTGGCTACCGACCTGATTCATCACCTCAACGGTGACGGCCATGATCTCCGGCCCAATACCGTCGCCTGGCAGCAGCGTAATGCGAAAAGATTGCGTCATAGATTTGCGATTTACGGAATGTTTGGTGGGGCGGGCTCAGGGAGCAGAAGCTGGCTCAACCCAGGGGCGTATTATCCTACGTCTGGGTGCGGTACTCAACTCTTTGCCAATCACGGCTGACTAACGTCTGTTTTTTCCCTGAGTAACGAATGGACTATCTCTATTTGCACGGGTTCGCATCGGGGCCACAGTCGGCCAAAGCGCAGTTTCTCAAGCGTCAGTTTGAGCAGGTCGGCCAGTCCTTAAACATTTTGGATTTGAATCAGGGTGACTTTGCCCATTTAACCCTGACGCGTCAGAT
The DNA here is from genome assembly GCA_937897665.1 of uncultured Halomicronema sp. Classification (GTDB taxonomy): domain Bacteria; phylum Cyanobacteriota; class Cyanobacteriia; order Phormidesmidales; family Phormidesmidaceae; genus Halomicronema. Next base: position 552 of record CALCPB010000388.1, read on the forward strand.
TCACCAGGGCCTAGTGTGGATCGCTGAACGCGAGGTAGAGCCAGAAAGCGCTGAAATTCAACCGGTCACAGTCATCGGTTCCAGCTTTGGGGGTATTACTGCAGCGTGGCTGGCGCAGCAGTCCTTAGCGCGGCCCCATATCGATCGCCTAATCCTGTTAGCACCCGCCTTTCAATTTCTTGATCAGTGGTTGCCGCGCTTAGGGACTGACGCGATTGAGCATTGGCAAACGACCGGTTGGCTATCGGTTTACCACTATGGCGAAAAGCAGCAGCGATCGCTGGCCTACAACTTTGTCACTGATGCGGAGCGCTATGACGAAAGCGAGCTGACGGCGGCGATTCCTACCCTCATCGTGCATGGTCAGCAGGATGAGGTCATCAGTGTTCAAGCCAGTCGCGATTACGCGGCGACTCGTCCATGGGTGCACTTGGTCGAGGTGCCCAGCGATCACAGTTTGGGGACGGCCCAACCAGGAATGTGGCAAGCGATTCAAGACTTTTTGACTTTGCCTGCTGCGACCGCTCTGGAGCTTCCTGACTAACCTTGATTGCCAAACCGATTTCTCACTGCTTGAGCAGCAAAAAATAAAGTGCACCATCAGTATTAATCTGACCGGCCTGTTCACCAGCCTCGTCACCGCTGCCCACAAAGATATCTACGCGCCCCGGCCCCTGAATTGCGCCGCCGGTATCTTGATTGAGTACATACCGGCTGATGGGAGTAGGCTGCCAATCACCTGTAGCACTCCGTTCAGGCCAATCGAGGGTGATCAGCGAGATCGCTCCGGGGGGCGTTAGGGTCTTATCGGTCGCGATCGAGCGGCCTGGCGTCACGGGGACAGAGAAGGTGCCGGTCGGTGGCCCACCCGCCGTTTCTCGAAAGAAGATGAAGCGATCGTTGCGGGGCAAATAGATATCTAGGTCTTCAGGATGTTCCGCAAAATAGGCCAGCAATCGCTCTAGGGTCATGCCCTCAGCCGGCACTTTGCCATCGTTAATCAGCTCACGACCCATGCTGACATAGTCGTGCTCGGTGCGTCCGGCATAGCCCACGGAGAGGGGCGTACCATCGGTCAGTTGCAATCGAGCTGAACCCTGCACCTGCACCAAAAAGGCTTCGAGGCGATCGCGCATCCACACCAGTTCTAGCCCCTGCAGGGGACCATTGGCGGCCTGCAACCCGTCGCGGCCTTCGAGCGCCAGGCGGGTGGGGTGGGGCAACGGCCAATCGTCTAGATCAGCAGGACGGCGATAAAGCGGATACCGATAGTCGGCGGTGGGGGTGCGGCTGGCCGCATAGGAGGGCTCAAAGTAGCCGGTAAAGTGAACGGTGCCGAGCTGATCGTTGCCGATAGATTGGTACAGCGCGAATTCTTGTCGCACGGCAGCATCAAACGCGGCGGGCGAATCGCTGGTTAGCAGCAGGGCGCGAAATCGTCTTAAGCTACGGCGCACGCGATCGCGAGTAATCGTCGGAATTGCGTAATCCGCGTAGGCGGTGGCCGCAGCGGGGGTGTCTAAATAGGTGAGGCTATGGGCGATCGCCGTCAACAACTGTAGCTGCGCCGATGAGGTGTCTCCTTGCCACAGCAAGTCATCGGCCAAGGTTTGATCTGGCCAGCGCTCTAGCCCCTGTAACGGGCGTGGTGCAGGCGTAGGTTGTGACGCTGCAGGCTGCTCATCTGCCAGCTCAGCGATGACGGGCGCTGAGCCTGAAGTGATCAGCAGCGCGATCGCGCTCAGCGTTGCGAATGCTCGGAATCGTTTACTCAAAACCGTTCAACTACTCAATACCGTTCAACACTGGAGCTGAAGATCGGCTCAACTCGAATGGCTAACAGACGCGAGGGACGAATGACCATGTATTCGCCTGGATTGATCTTCGGAACGGGGACACTGATAAACTCATCTGACGTGGCTTTGGGCACAAACTCACCGCTGTACCACTTCTGAAAATCTTGAATGGTCGAAAACTTGACCTCTTGATGGTGACCACCATCAAACAGCATATGAACGTTATATTCGCTGGGCGTTCTGGGGGTTCTTGGCATCGTGTTCCCTGTCTTCTCGAAGATCGCCCCCATGACGGGACGCTATAACAGACAAATTGTACCCAGCGACGGGGCGATCGCTACTGAGAAACTGACAAATGCGCTGGGCATCACACAAATCGTATCT
>CALCPB010000389.1 GCA_937897665.1 uncultured Halomicronema sp.
TCATCAACACGCCGAACCAACCAATGTAAAGGCGGTTTTCGGTGCTGGTGACCCACTGACAAAACTGTTCCCAAAGGGAAGCAGATTGCTGTTGTTGGAGAGTCGTAGTCATGATTAATTATCAGTACGGGTTTACAGATGCCTGGCTCTTAAGGAGCGCAAGCGGTATGTATGTCCTTACATTAACTGGTATGTAACGCAATGTAAACCATCGATCGATAGAGATGCCGATGTTGGTTGTCGGCATTAGTTCAAAAACGCTGATGTTTTCTGCTCTCGCAGGGCGATCGCGATTTTCCATGTATCCACAGCAGCAAGGCATCACTCTCGGCCTTCCGAGCGATCTCCGTCCATTACGTTTGTGCTGTACTTCAGCATCGAGAGGCACCTTCTAAAAGTGTTGAAAGATGATGCAGAGGTTGACCACCCGCTTTAATCAGTCTGTATGGTTAAGGTGACTTGCTGCTCCCTCATCTCGAATCGTCAGAACCTCATGAATCCTGAACCTTCTCCGGCTCCGGTGTCTGATCTTGAGACCTATGTTGACTGCATGGCTCAAATCCTGCAGTTGTCCATTCCCCCTGAGATTCGCCCCAGTGTGATCGAGAATTTTGCGCGAGCCAGGGCGATCGCTCAGCCGCTGCTCGACTTTGAGCTGCCGGATGATATCGAGGCGGCCCCGATCTTCAAGCCTTAATGTCGGACCAGAGGGCCGTATATCAGCTCGCTCACGATCCACATGGGTATTCAGAACTGCTATTTAGATGTGTCTTGAGGGTTTGCGCACCATGGCTACAGTGGGGGATGGGCTCGCGATTGCCACTGCTGTTCGACAGGGCGAGATGACGGCACAAGCCGTCATTGAAGATCGACTTAACACCCTTTACCACCGCGATCGCGCCCTCAACTGTTTTACCCTAGTTGCTGCTGACCGGGCGCTGCAGCGAGCCCGAACCCTTGATCAGGCCATTCAAGCCGGGCAAGCCGTCGGTCCCCTGGCAGGGGTACCTTTTGCCGTCAAAAATCTGTTTGATATTGCGGGAGAGGTGACGCTAGCGGGCTCTAAAATCAACCGCGATCAGGCTCCGGCGTTGCAAGATGCCACCGCGATCAGGCGTCTTGAGCAGGCCGGAGCCATTCTCATGGGTGCCCTCAATATGGATGAGTATGCCTATGGCTTTGTCACAGTCAATCATCACTATGGCGCTACGCCGAATCCCCACGCGCCTCAAAGAGTCGCGGGGGGCTCGTCGGGGGGCTCGGCTGCTGCAGTTGCCGCGCAGTTAGTGCCGCTCACGCTAGGGTCTGATACGAACGGCTCTATCCGAGTACCGGCAGGATTATGCGGCGTATACGGGTTGAAACCCACCTATGGCCGACTTTCACGCGCCGGTACTCAACTGTTTTCCAGCAGTCTCGATCACATTGGCCCGTTTGCTCGTTCGGTGCGCGATATTGCTGCTTGCTTCGATGCGCTGCAGGGGGCTGATGCCCGCGATCCGGTCTGTACTGATCAGCCGATCACCCCAACCCTGACAGCTCTAGAGGACGGCATCGACGGGTTGAAGATCGCGATGCTAGGCGGACATTTTGAGCGGGGAATGCAGCCGGAAGTAGCCTCAGCCCTGAGTCAGATCGTTGAGGCTTTAGGCGTTTCGCAGCGAGTGATGCTGCCGGAAGTGGAACGGGCGCGGGCAGCCGCTTATGTAATGACGGCTTGCGAAGGCAGTCAACTGCATTGGCAGCGGTTACAAACGCGGCTGATGGATTTTGACCCAGCGACGCGCGATCGCTTCATTGCCGGGGCCTTGATGCCGCAGAGCTGGTACCTGCAGGCACAGCGATTTCGGCGTTGGTTTCAAACTCAGGTGCGCGCCGCGTTTGCGCAGGTAGACGTGTTGTTAGCCCCCACAACGCCCTGTGTCGCGCCCTTTTTGCACCAAGACACCATGACCCTGGACGGCGAATCGGTGCTGGTGCGTCCCCATCTCGGATTTTATACACAGCCCCTCTCGTTCATCGGGCTGCCAGTGCTCTCGGTGCCCGTTGCCCAGTCCGGTTCTTTGCCCGTTGGGGTACAAATCATTGCCGCCCCTTATCAAGAAGCCACCATTTTGCGAGTGGCTCGCTGGTTAGAAACCCAGGGAATCTTAGCGCCCTTCCCCTACGACGCTGCTGTCACGACGGGGAGTGCGCCACCACCATCATCCCTCACGAAATCACCGTGAATAGCAGCGGTTATGGTGAGATTACTGTTGCCATGACGGACGTCGTGGGAGGTGTCAACCCTCGCTAATAGCAGGGCACTCTATGCAGGGAATTGGGTGCTCACCACACATGAATTATGGGCTCAATCAGGCGTTCAAGCGACGCCGAAACGCCAAGCGGAGTCGAGGGTTTACGCTGTTGGAGGTATTGGTCGTTTTGGTCATGATCGGCATTTTGATGGCGATCGCCGTGCCCTCTTGGACTCAGTTCTGGGCCAACCGTCAAGCCATCGTCGCGCGTCACGAACTCCGACTCGGCATTCAACAGACCCAGCAGGCAGCCATTACCCACCGGGGTGCCTGGCGCTTTAGCCTGCGTGAAGTGGATGGTCGCATTGAATGGGCCGTTCATGCGAACGAAATTGAGGCGGAGAATGTCACCGTTTGGGAGTCGCTAGATCCCAATATCGTCCTCAATTCAGCCGATACGACGTTAGCAAAGAAAACCGGCACCTATTACGTGCGCTTTGGCTTTAGAGGAGACGTTGAGTATCGCCTCAGCACGCTGACGGTAGATACCAAAAACGGCATTGCGAAAGATCAGTGCGTTGTCATCTCCACGTTGATCGGGGCCATGCGCAACGGTGAGGAACAGCTTTATGCCAATGGCAACGGCCGCTATTGCTATTGAGGCCGCGATCGCGGTGAAAGTTAGAATATCCCTACTTTGAGCAAACCCAGGGACATGAGTGACCGATGAACGAAGCAGCGACTTGGTACATCATCAAAACGGATTCGGGCATCTGCGAGATCGTGACGGCTGCTGAGGCCAACGCCCTTGAGCCCAAAGAGCAATGGGGTCCCTTTCCGTCACAAGGAGAGGCGATCGCAAAACGAGTTGGGTTGATCCGTGCGGGCAAATGCAAACCCGCCTAAAACCTGCAGTCCCTATCATTGATGAGGGTTGCAGGTGTTGTTAAGCAACGGTGAGCTACTGCACACCAGCGGCAGTATTTTGCTCGGCTTGCACGGTTTGCAAGAGGAGCTCTTGCGCCTGTTCGTACTGCGGGTCTTCTAACGTGCCGATGAGGTCGCGGTTTTCAGCTAAGCTCTCGCGTTCTTCTTCCGACAGTTCGACTAAAACATCAGGGTCAATGCCCTGCTGATTAATGTCGCGGCCACTCGGGGTCAGATATTTGGCGATGGTGATGGCCACACCCGAGCCATCTGGCAAACTCCGCACTGACTGCACGAGGCCTTTGCCAAACGTCTGAGTGCCCACTAGCTGAGCCCGATCATTATCTTGCAGAGCGCCCGATAGAATTTCGCTGGCGGAGGCAGACCCCCCGTCGACTAAGACAACCAGGGGTTTATCGGTAAGGGCACGATTGTTAGCCACTTATTCGTCGACGATGCCTTGGCGGTTGCCAGTAGGCGCGATCGCGCCGTCATCTAACCACATGCGGGCAATTTCGATGCTGGAATACAACAGCCCACCAGGATTTGAGCGCAAGTCGAGAATGTAGCCAACGACGTTTTCTGCCTCTAACGATTCGATTGCCTCTTGCATCTCACCAGAGGCATTGCTGCTGAACTGGGTCAATCGAATGTAGCCAATTGGCCCCTCAGGCTCTTCTTTGATGGAATATCGTACCGGGTGAATCTCGATCCGAGCCCGCTGGAGATTGAAATCTAACAGTTCATCATCCCGCCGAACAGTGAGGGTAACGTCAGAGCCTACCGGGCCCCGGATCAAGCTAACCGCATCATTGAGCTCCAGTCCTTCGGTGCTCTGGCCATCGATTTCAACAATCACGTCCTGCGAGCGCAAACCTGCCTCAAAGGCGGGGGTGTCTTCAATCGGGGCGACGACGATAATCTCGTCGGTTTCTTCTTCTTGGGTAATCTGAATGCCGACACCGGTCAGTTCACCAGAGGTATCGATCTGCATGTTGCGAAACTCTTGGGGATCCATGAACCGGGTATAGGGATCTTCCAGCAGCTCCAGCATTTCGCGCACAGCATCGTAAGCCGCATCTTGAGAACTGTACTCCCGACCGAGGTAGTCAGTGCGCACAGCTTCCCAGTCCGTCTGGTTGAAGGTGGCATCAACATACGTGTTGTCGATTAGCTGCCAGACTTCATCAATGACTTCTTTGGGACTTTCTTCGAAGAATGCTTTTCCTTGTGACAGATGTAGACCAGCTCCCGTCACAATCACCCCAGCGACAGCTATAGCAGCTGCGCCTAAAACCAATCCTCGCTTTGCGATCGCCATAAACCTATTTCCGTCGGCAATTTTGCTCAATCTAACACAAGCTCTTCGCAGCCGTTTTGTCAGATAAAACGGTGAACGATGGCCTCATCATAGCGGCCCAATATGAGTCCTTCTTGAGAAAAAACACAGATTGTAAACCGTCATTTCAAGGGCCGGGTAGATGCATGGAACCTCTATAATGATGCCCGATACCGCCAAGCATCCGTCAATTCACATCCTCAGGATCGACCCAGCGGCCATCAGATATGATCAAATCAATCAATACCGCCACACCCTGATCTTCGGGCACCTTTTTGATCTCTTCGCGACCCCGATAAAGAGAGATATAGCCGGGCGTTTTGCCGACATAGCCATAATCAGCATCGGCCATTTCGCCCGGGCCGTTGACAATGCAACCCATCACCGCAATATCTAGCCCAGTGAGGTGATTGGTGGCTTCGCGCACTTCGTGCAGCACATCTTCCAGGTTGAACAGGGTGCGTCCGCAGGAAGGGCAGGCTACATATTCCACCATGGTTTTGCGGAGACCGAGCGCCTGCAAAATGCTGTAGCAA
>CALCPB010000390.1 GCA_937897665.1 uncultured Halomicronema sp.
CCGGCCAGGCAGGACTAGCTTAGGAGTGCCTGCAGCCGCTGCGTCAGAATCGATTTGGGCACTTTGCCAACAAAGGTTTCGGCGATCGCCCCTTGTCGATCAATCAGGGCGATATGGGGGACGCCGGTGACGCCAAACTGCTGCACCTGAGATCGCCATTGAGGGTCGGCAATATTCAACATGACTAAATTGAGGCCGGCGTCAAATTGATGATGTACCGTCTCTAAAGTGGGGGCCATCGCCTGACAGGTGGTGCACCAATCGGCGTAAAACTCTATTAAGGTTGGCTGGTTGTTGGCGATCGCCTGCTCGTAGGGCATGGCCTGCTGAGCGCTCGCTCGCAGGGTCATAAGGCCCGCCACTGGTGACGCGCTTTGGGCCATCGTGACCGGGCGAGTTAAGAAAAAGGCCGCGATCGCAAAGAGTGCGATGACGGCGATCGCCAGCAGACTGCGGCTTTTGCTCCCGGTTTTGGGGTCAATGCGATGGGTCGTCATCAGTCCTCTCTCTTTGCGATGAACATTACTCGACACTACTTAGCGCCATATTTAAAGTGCGTGGTGGATTCCACCAATTTATGCAGCGTCGGGCTCGACTCGCCATACAAATCCAGCCATTCATAAAAGGTCAACTCACCGTTCAGAAAGTCATTCGGATGTTCGGCCCCGGCTAGCATGATGTCGCTGATGGTGCGATAGGCTCCGACCCAAGCCGCTGCTGTCTCCGGCGTCCAGTCTTCGCCTAAAAAATCTTCAAACGCTTGGAGCAAGGCTCGCCCCACCAAGGGATAATGCTCAACCATCGTGCCCTTATCGACGTGATAAGCGCCCAGCGCCTCCAACGCATGGGTCAAGGCATCGGGGTTGTGCAAGTTTTCGACAATCAGCGCCAACGAAGCCACCAGCTTTTTTTCCTGCAGCTCCAGGCTGACATCGGCAAACATCAGTTTGACTTCAGGATTATTGGCAAAGAGATGGCGGTGAAAACAGTCGGAAAAGGCCATCGCATTGGGCTTAATCTTGTCAAAACTGTCTTCCAGGAGGCGAATCTGATCAGTCATGGGAAGTTATCCGTAATACGCCAGGTCTCGATGGAATACGCTCAACTCCGGGCTAGCCGGTAGATTCTCGGGAAGGACAGGGCACTGTCATGCCCCGACGGCATAGATTGGCTTGAAACTGCTCTGGTTGATATGAAAGGCTTTGCCGAGTTTTGCCGGAGTCGCCCAGGATTGGCCAGGCTACTGGTAGTAGTAGGCTAGGGCGATGTGAAACAGCAGCATGACCCCAAAGACACAGACAAAGAAAATGTGGCTAGTCAGCCACAGGGCGCGAAGCCCTCTGATTAAGGGGCCTTTCGTTAAGACTTTGCTGGTGCCGGGCAGCTTGCCAAAATAGCTGCGGGCCGATTCGAGAATGCCGGTTTCTGCAACAACGCCCACTAAAGCTGTCAGCGTGGTGGCAAAAAAGACCCAGAGAAATACGGCGTTAAAGTTCAGTCCATTGGCCCCCAAGGTATGCACCAGCACCATGCCCAATAGCCCCACGCCCAAGAAGATATGGGTGCTGCGCCAAAACATCATGGAGCCCGGCAGCTTGATGCTGGCGATCCAGCCGCGTCCGCGCTTTCGTACCGTCAGCAGCATTTCGATAATCACAAAGGCCAGAGCCGCATAGCCCGTACCTTGCTTGTAGAGCTCGCCGCGCAAAAACTGATGTAGATCAACTGAGCGCGCGCGTAGCAGATCTAAGTAGTGCTCGCTAAAAACAAAGGGCGTGAGCAGTAGGGCCGTCAGCAGAGTGAGGCCAATCAGCATTTTGAATCCTGGCTGAATCCCTCGGGGCTTAATCGGCTTGCGTCGCTGGGGGGCGATCGCCGCCGCCATGGCATCGGTCACATTGGTCGAGTCTGGTGGCATCGTTGAGAGATCACGACTCGTCGCGATCGAGTTGGGCGATTCCGAACTATGGGGATGACGACCAGAGCGGCTCATGGTTTTTAGCGATTGATAAAAGGACAAAAACTTAAAGTTGACTGGCTGGAGTAAGCCCTCAAACGGATTGCTCGTGGGCGCGATCACCCAAAATCGTCAAGTGAACGAGCAGTCGCCTGTCCAGGCATTCGTGAATCTCTGCAAAGCAGAACCTGGATAAAACTGATCAGCTACCCATGGCTTAACCGTGAGGACAGCTCAGGCATGAGCGGAACCGGGAGAGCCAGCAATAGGCCCGTCTAGAAATTCTTTTAAGCTTTGTTAATTACCGTAAATGACGATATTCTCTGGTCTTGTTGTGTCAGCTACAGTTTTGCCTGGGAATTTGCTGGGATGCATCAAAGCTATGCGAATCTTGCATCTAGGCTAAGACGAATCCTCTGGGCGATTTTCACCAAGCGGTTATCGAGCTTGCCATTGCTGTAAGCCCTGCTCCTGACTGATAGCTAAAGCTATCGGTGTTTTCAACCTCGCTGCCAAACTTGGCGGCTTCTGACCTGAACTCCCCCGCTTTACCCAGATGGCTGGGGGCATCGGATCACGAAAAATGGCCACTAAATTAGAGGTTAAGGATATTTAGGCGGCGATCGGAGAAAGGAAATTCCCTTCTCCGATTGGCTTCACTAGGAGATGTGAAGGCTAGTCGGTGTCAACTAGCGTTAGGCTCCCGCTAGGGGAATGTTAATCACCACACCGCCCATCACTTCATCCATCACGAACTGCTTGTCGGGATAACGCTCTAAGTGAATGGGATGCGTGTTGTGACAAGAGACACAGGCTTCAGCCACCGCAATATCTGGGTAAATTGCCGAGAAAAATTGCTGGTCGCCGACTTCCTGATAATCCTTATAGGGCTCGCTGGTGTCGATCACAGCATCCATTGCCGTTTGTTCGAAATCGCTCTTCGGCGCATGGCTGTCGTTGATGTACCAGGGAGAAATTAGGTTGTAGGTGAAAAAGCCTTTCTCATTGGCAATTTCTGAGCCTAAGCGGAACATTTGCGCTGGCAAGGGAATGCCCTCGCCTTGCTGCCAAGTTTCGGTGGCTTCGACTGGCACCACACCATCGGCTTTTTCTTTGCCTTCGAGCATGGTGGCGCGGTTAACGACGTGGCGGGTATAAGCGGTGCGATCGGCTTCTAACACCGTGTGAATGTAGTCAGCAACAAGCTCAGGAGAAATCCCCGGAGCGGCGGTCGCCGTGGTGCTACCCCCACTACTACAGGAAATTGCCGTGACGGATACGGCCAGAATGATCGCGATGAAAGCCACTGTGCGAGTGCGCAGGGTATTCATCCATTTTTCAACTAGGGTCATGAACTTGGTCTCCTCTTAGGTCAATTTCAAACGTGTTAAAGCGTGAGTTGCGTTGCGATGATGCGATCGTGATGTGTGGGTGTGATTGTTCGGCGGTGCGAACGCTGGAATTGACGATCGCGCTACTCGGTGCCCTGGTCAGTGCGGCGAGCGTTAAAGGCACGCACTAAGTCAAAGCTTTCGAGGGCGAGGGTGGGCGGCGCATCAAAGTTGGCCTCCACCAAGTCATCGTCAAAAATGCTGTTGTAGCTATACTCCGCGCCATGGCAGTTCATACAAACGTCTTTCACCATGCGATCGCGGGGCAGCAGCGTATAGGTGTTGTTGTGATTCACCTGAGTGAAAACGTTGTCACCGGTGCCCATCTCGTGACGCGGCAAGTGGCAGGTGGCGCAACTCACAGCGGCGGCAGAGGGGCGCGGCAAATTGCTGTCGGCAGCAAACAGTTCCGCATGGCGGGAGTTTTGATAATTCAGTGAGTGGGTGTCGCTGTGACAGCCCAGACAAGAATCCGTGGCTGCCTGTATCGTATTGACAGCATGCACGTCATGGCACGAGTTGCAGGTCATCTGCCAATCTTGGGCCGCCGCCTGCATGGGCAACCGGGCCATGGCTGGGGTCAACGGCGTTGCGCCCTCTAGCAGGCGAATACCGTGCTTGCCCAGCAAGAAGGTATCTACGGCTTGCTCATGGCAAGTTTGGCAACTCTCAACTCCCGGCTGGGCCACAAACGCCTGGGTTTGCTCGGCCTGATGGCAACTCGAACAGTTGACCTCATTCAGCGCGTGGGCGCTGCTTTCCCAGAGTTGTGTGCTGCTGTCGATTTTGGCCTGATCGACGCCATCCGCGTGGGCTGCAGGCATGCCCCCTAGGGTAAGGCTAAGGGTGAGACACAGGAGGGCGATCGCTCTCATTAACATCAGGCACCTCCTCCCAGAAATTCACGACTCAAATCGGGAGCCGGGGCGGTTTCGACCTGGGTCAAAACAGTGCGATCAGGCAGCTTTTGCACGGGCAACATGGGCGGCTGATCGAGGTTTTCGATCAAAAATCCGGTCGAGATCGAGCGGTGATCGTGGTAGTTGTGGCAGCCTGCTGTCCAACACCCATCGGCCGCAAAGCCATCATGACTTTTCAGATCCCCTTGGATGATGCCTTCATGACAGGCCATGCACAGATCAGGTTGCAGATGCACCCCACGGCCAAACATATGAACATGTTCGTTATGGCAGGTGGTGCAGGTCAGCGCCTCAATCTTGGCTAGTTCCCCAGCCCACCGAGGATCACGAAACTTAGCAGCACCGTGCTTGTCTTCGGCCAACTCAGCCTGGTGACAGCGACTGCAGTTCTCATTGCTGACCGGTTTAAACCCCTCATGACAAGAGCTACAGGACGCCTCAAACAGGTAGTGACCGACGGAGGTTTCGCCGGGCAAAAACACCTCCTTATTGTCAAAGGCGAAGGCAGCGGCAAACCAACCTATGAGGACGATGCACATCACGGCGATCGCCGTTCTCAGGTTAAATATGGCCTGCCATTTTGCCGCCTGACTTCTAGATGCCATCAATCTTGCTCCGCGCTTTCCCTACGGTCAGAACAGTAAAATCAGCGCGATCAGCCCGACTAGACTGCCGCCCACGATTCCTGCTGCGGTGCCCGTCGAGATATTGCCTGCCGGGGCCTCAAGGGCCGCTTCTGGCGTCGCTTCTGGTGTCAGCTGCACCGCTGCCTGCTCATAATCAGCGCCCTTCAGCATGACTTCGGTAATCAAGCCATAAGCTTCGACCCAAGCCGCTTGCGTATCCGGTGTCCAGTCGTTGCCCAAGTATTGGCCAAAGGTTTTGAGCAGCGAATTGCCCACCAGCGGATAGTGCTCGGGCAA
>CALCPB010000391.1 GCA_937897665.1 uncultured Halomicronema sp.
GACAACCTCAACGACGGTGGCCCCGATTCCAGAAACCCGCCCTTGTCTGGCGCTGTAGGCTGCGGCAACAACCCCTTACAATAGAAATCCTAGAAAGGGGAGAGAAGGTCACAAAGTTACCTTCATTCTGCCCTATTTTTTCGTTCCATCCCGCTTAATCGCATCAACTCAACCTATGTTTGAAGCCCTCTCTGAACGTTTTGACTCGGCCTGGAAAAAGCTCCGAGGCCAAGACAAAATTAGCGAAGCCAATGTGCAAGAAGCCTTGCGGGATGTGCGTCGAGCACTGTTAGAAGCCGACGTTAATTTACAGGTGGTCAAGTCTTTCATCGCCAACGTGCAAGAGCAGGCGTTGGGCGCCGAAGTGGTTTCGGGCGTTAACCCTGGCCAGCAGTTCATCAAAATTGTGAACGATGAGCTCACCCAGCTGATGGGTGAGACCAACAGTCCCCTGGCTCAGGCAGAACCGGCCCCCACGGATTTTTTGATGGCGGGCCTGCAGGGGACGGGTAAAACGACGGCCTCCGCCAAACTGGCCCTGCATCTGCGTAAACAATCGCGCTCCGCGATGATGGTGGCGACTGACGTCTATCGCCCTGCCGCCGTGGATCAGCTGATCACGCTGGGTAAGCAGATTGATGTGCCGGTGTTTGACATGGGCACCGATGCGAATCCAGTCGATATCGCTCGCGAAGGGGTGGCCCGCGCTAAAGCCGAGGGCGTGGATACCGTTATTGTCGATACGGCGGGACGACTGCAAATTGACCCCGCCATGATGGCCGAACTAGCCCAGATTAAAACCACCATTCAGCCAGACGAAGTGCTGCTGGTGGTAGATGCGATGACGGGCCAAGAGGCGGCTAGCCTAACCCGTACCTTTCACGATGAGATTGGCATTACCGGTGCCATTCTCACCAAGATGGATGGCGACTCGCGGGGCGGGGCCGCGCTCTCCGTGCGGCAGATATCGGGAAAGCCGATTAAGTTCATCGGGGTGGGCGAAAAGGTGGAAGCGCTCCAGCCGTTTTATCCCGATCGCATGGCATCGCGCATTTTGGGCATGGGCGACGTGCTGACCCTAGTAGAAAAGGCTCAGGAAGCGGTCGATATTGCCGATGCTGAAAAGCTGCAGGAGAAGATTCTCGAAGCGAAGTTTGACTTCGATGATTTTCTCAAGCAGACGCGACTGATGAAAAACATGGGCTCCCTCGGCGGCATCATGAAGATGATTCCGGGGATGGCGGGAAAAATTTCTGACGATCAGCTGCGTCAGGGGGAAACCCAGCTCCGCCGGGTCGAAGCCATGATCAATTCCATGACGAAGCAGGAGCGCAAAAATCCCGAGTTGCTCTCCGGCTCCCCCAGTCGCCGTCGCCGCATTGCGAAAGGGGCGGGCTATCAGGATCGCGACGTCAGCAAGCTAGTCAGCGATTTTCAAAAAATGCGCACCATGATGCAGCAGATGGGTTCTGGTCAGATGGGCATGCCCGGCATGGGCGGGGGCATGCCCGGTATGGGCGGCGGTTTTCCCGGGATGGGTGGCGGCATGCCCGGTATGGGCGGGGACGCTCAACCCGGCTTTCGCGGCTATCCGGGGATGGGTGGCGGCGGTAAAAAGAAAAAGAAAGGCAAAAAGAAAAAGGGCTTTGGCGAGCTGTAGCGATCGCGGGTGACGGTCAAGAGCGTTCTCCGCAGGCCGTTATCGACTCAAGGGAAGACGTCAGGATATGCCCTTGGCATCGGGTAATCATCCAGCCGCCTGTTGCAAGCCGTCGTTTAATTAGGTCACCCCAGATAGCTGGAATCACTATCCGGTGGGCTTTTTCCGATCTTGATATGCCGTAGAGCCTTGCCCTTCCCAGCGGGTATTCTGCGATGACTCCCTGGCTCGGGAGCGCGGCGGGCATTACAGTGATTCGTCTGAAGACAGCGATTCGTCTGTCGGGTCTGTAGATTCGATCAACGCGGTTTTGGCTGCCGGGTTGGGATATTCGCCTTCCACATAGGTGTAAACCCCATAGGTGGCCAAACCAAACAGCATCATGCCCATAATGGCACCGCTGCTGAGGCAGAGCTTTCGCACGGCTTGAGAGGTCCGAGCGGCAATGGGATAGTCACCCCGCCGATAAGCCGGTTTAACTTGGGCGGCTAACACCAAAGCCAAGACGCCAAACGGGGGAAATAGCAGCAGTGTTGTGGCCACAGCATCCCGCCAGTGTGCCGGTGGGCAAGGCGCTTTGTCATAGATGCTGTAGGTTTGATCCCACTCTGAGAGGGAAGAGTCTCCAGCTTTAGCAATCAGGCGAAAGCGCCTCACGACCGGTAGCTGCAGCTCGACGAGGCGATCTCGCAACGCATTGGGCAGCTTGAAATAATTGACCGGTGCCCCCACGGGGCGATGTAGGGTCAAGATCAGCAGCTTGTCCTGTGGTTCGGCACTTAAAGAGAAATTGTCGGGGAGCAGATCTGCGAACTGTTCCTGCAGAGACAAGGTATTGGTCTGTTCTCGGGTTTCTGCCAACAGTTCATACGCTTCATCAAGGCGTAAATCATTGCACAGGGCCAGTTCCCAATCTTGAATGGCAGCGGGCAAATTACCCAACAGCTGCTGCACTTTACCCCGATGCAGATAAGCTTCTGCCAGCAGCGGGTTTTGTTCTAGGGCGATGTCAAAATCGGCTAAAGCATCGGCATACTGCTCTTGCTGAGCGAGCACCAGCCCCCGGTGATAGCGAATGGTGGCATCCTGCGGTTTCAGACGCAGGGCACTTTCCCAATCTGCTAAAGCGCCGTCCACGTCTGACAGCTGGTAACGAAGCAAACCCCGATGACCATAGGCACGAGCATCATCTGGGCTCAGGGCGATCGCCTGATCAAAATCAAGCCGCGCTTGCTCCAGGGTGCCCTGTTGAAAATACGCTAATCCCCGTCGAATCAACACTTCTGTGGGATTTTGGTGAGAGTTTAATGCCGCTGTTAGCAACCGGATGGCTCTGTCTAGGTTCTTTTGCTGCATGTTTAACCCACGCCGCAGTAAATATCTTCCCTGCTGACGCTGCACCCAAGTTTGCAGTGATCGTGTCATTGCTTCCGCCTCATTGGACAGTTCCATAGTGCCCACTTCAAAGGGTGACAAACTTATTCCGTAACGACAACAAGCAGGGCAACCGTCACAACCCTTAGTGGCGCGATCGCCAAACTCCCAAAACCTTTTACTACAAGACTTAAACGCCCCTTGTCTGAACTCCTACGTGATCCTACAGACGAGCATTTTCAGAAATTGTCTGTCGCAGCCCAACCGTCATTGACCGGCAGTGAGCATATCGCATCATGGCCATGAGCTTGTGTAATCAGCAAGTGGGATCGCACCCTCTTGACTGGGTCAGGGGCATCGCTGCGTCACAATAAAACTAGCAACTTCCTTATTCCGTAAATGATGACTCAGCCTTTTATAGAACTTGCCACGTTTGGCGCAGGCTGCTTTTGGGGCACAGAAGCCACCTTTAGACGGCTAACTGGGGTGGTTAAAACTTCAGTGGGGTACATGGGCGGCCATTTTGAGAACCCCTGCTATTTGGATGTGCTCTCGCGTATCACGGGCCATGCGGAAGTCGCACAGGTGGAATACGATCCCCGCCAAATTAGCTATGAAACCCTGCTGGACACTTTTTGGCGGTGTCATGATCCCACCAGCCTGAATCGTCAGGGAGCCGATCGCGGCGACCAATATCGCTCGGTCATCTTCTACCACACGTCGGAACAGAGGGCGATCGCGCAGCGGTCTAAAGCTGAGCTAGAACAATCAGGGCGCTATGAGAAGGAGATCGTCACGCCAATCGAACCGGCCAGTGCCTACTGGCTCGCCTCTGAAGATCACCAGCAATATTTTGAGAAGCGAGCCTTGAAGAAAGCCATCCCTCAATAATCGGGAGAGGAAATATTGGCCTCAAACGTGGCTAATTTGATGGCAACGACAACCTCCGACAGAAGACAGCAGGCCAGTCGCTGTTTAGGATAAAGAGCGATC
>CALCPB010000392.1 GCA_937897665.1 uncultured Halomicronema sp.
CAGTGCGGCCAAAAATAAATGGATCGCCACTTTTGAGACGAATGACGGTTTTGCTCTGTTGACAGAGATCGATAAGGAGTTGGTTGATCGCCGCCTGCGACCAGCTGGGCTGCCCGCCCCGTTTACCCACAGAGTGCACGTCACAAGTTGCGGGAACTAAAGCTAAAACGTCAGCATTTACCAACGCATCATGGACTAACACCTCAGCCTGGGTCAGCAATTGATGGGCTCTGACGGTTAAGAAATCGACGCTGCCGGGCCCTGCCCCGACGAGATAAACCTTGCCTAAATTCTCCAAAAATTGCCTCAACGCTCAGCCTGCCTGCCCTCATAATGCCGGAACGACGACGCGATCTCGTAGACCATGGCAAAAGTGACTTAGGGGAAGCGAGCTGAGAAACAGATTTAATACATGTGAACTATACTGATCGAGAAACTGTCCTTCGATAAGCGGCGAATCTTCGTTTCTTGCTACGGTCAGGATGAGTGCCGTGCGGTCGGCAATACCTGGGTGTGACTGACCGCTTGTGACTGAATCTCTATTGGAGTGCGATCGCCATGCCTACCCAGCTACCTCCCGTTGAGCAGGAGCCTGATTTAAATGAGGCAGATCTATACAAGGTGCGGCGACGGTCAACGCCCCGGCGATCGCCCCTCATTTTGCGCGTGCTCCAGGGCTTTGCCGGCAGCTTGTCAGGCGGCATGTTGCTGATCGGCATGGTGGCAGGGGTTGGCCTCTGGCGCTCCGGCGAAGATTTTGTCAACGGCATTCGCTCCGCATTTACGCCCGCCGCCCCGGTGGAAGAAGTTGATGTGCAAACGGTGGTGGTGCAGCAGATTCGCGGAGCGAGCGAATTGACTACGGCCATTTTTACCATGGAAGTGGTGGTACCGACCTCCAGTACGCGCACGATCGCGAATTATGAAATGGGCAAAACTACTCTGATTTACATTGCCAATGGTGAAGTGCGAGCGGGGGTAGATCTGAGCACAATTGCGCCAACTGACATTCAAGATACGGGCGACACATTACGAGTGATGCTGCCGCCACCCACCATTATTGACAGCAAGATTGATGTTAACCAGTCCCAAGTTTTTGACTACGATCGCGGCTTTTTAGGACTGGGACCTGATCGAGCGCCGGAACTGCAAGATCAGGCTCAAGAAGTCGCGCTACAGCGGATGATTTTAGCGGCTTGCGAACAGAGCATTTTGCAGGAGGCCAGCGATCGAGCGGAGCTAGTGGTGGGACAACTGCTGCAAACCACCGACTATGAACAGATTGTGGTGGAATCACAGCCCTCCCCGAATACCGCCTGTGTCGGCGCTGGGGCAAGCACGGTACAGTAAACGAGGTTGTGCCAAGGTATTCTCCTCCATGCTAGAGCTTTATCAGTTTGAAGCCTCTGCCTACAGCGAAAAAGTTAAGCTCATTCTCGACTATAAGCAACTGCCGTATAAGGCGATAGAAGTGACGCCGGGGGTCGGCCAGGTCGAGCTGTTTCAGCTTTCTGGCCAGCGCAAAGTGCCTGTACTCAAAGCTGGCACCGACGTCATTCCTGACTCCACTGCGATCGCCCGTTATCTAGACGAAAAATATCCCGAGCGCCCGATTTTGCCCGCAGATCAACGCCAAAAAGGGCTCTGTCTAGCGCTCGAAGATTGGGCTGATGAATCCCTCGGGTTACAAGGTCGCAAAGCGATGATTGGCGCGTTTAACCAACATCCCAACTTTCGGACGGCGCTACTACCGGCGGCGACCCCCGATCTCGTCAAAAATTTGGTCGGTGCAGTGCCGGGCGATGTGCTCAGCCTGTTAGGCATGGGCATTGGATTTGGCCCCGATAATGTCAAAGAAGCGACCCAGGTGCTTAAGCAAGCGTTGGAAGCCCTATGCCTGATGCTGGCTGATCAGCCTTATTTGGTCGGCGATCAGCCCACGCTGGCTGACTTTGCCGTGGCGGGCATCTCGATGTACATCAAATTCCCCGCTTATCAATACGTTGATTTGCCCGAAGGCATCTGTGGCAAAGGGGTGCCGGGGCTAGCCGATGACATCAGCTATCAGCCCTTTTTTGATTGGCGCGATCGCCTCTATGCGGACTACCGCCAGGTGCGCGTCGGCACTCCGGCGGGGGGCAGCAGCCCAACTTCGATCAATATCGACTAG
>CALCPB010000393.1 GCA_937897665.1 uncultured Halomicronema sp.
GGCAGGTTTCCATCAGTGGTTTCTAAAACAACCTGCACTCCCACCTCAGTTGCTTCGACCCGTACGCCCGTAATCTGGACGATCGCCGCATCCATCTGGGCTAGCCATTCATCCACAGTCGTTGCTGGTTGCTCTGTCTGGTTCAACGGGAACCCCGTCTCTTCTGAACTTTCCTGAAGGTTGATCACTCCGCCACGTGGCACTTCTGCGACTGCTTTCTGGGAACGATGCTCTGGCTCAGCTTCGGCACCCGCCCCACTCCTACCGCAGAGATTCAGACCTGCACCAGAAAGCGGTTGCGGCTTCCGGCATCGCTCTGAATCTCTAATTGCTATTGATTCTCAAGTATCTTAGGAGCAGGTATGGGGGTGTGGGCGATCGCTTTGATCCCTAGTCGGAATTTTCTGATCCAGAACGGGAATTTCTACTCAGATTGCTGCTGAATAGCTTGGGCATAGGCTTTTGGGTTGGTGCCAAACTTTTTGCGAAAGGCGGCGGCAAAATGGCCGCGATTGATAAACCCCACCTTTCGAGCCACCTCACTGACATAGAAACCTCCGTCTGCCAGTAATTCCTTGGCCTGTTCCATGCGGTAATGGTGTAAACAGCCAAATACCGTGGTGCCAAACACGCTGCGAAATCCCTGTTTGAGGATGAATTCGTTGAGTCCAACCTGACGGGCCAGACTGTTGAGAGACGGTGGATCGCTGAGCTGATTCCTGAGAATCTCTTTGGCATGGTGAAGGCGCTCAAGGTCGTCTGGCTTAATGCGACTGGCATCGCGATCGCCATATCCATGCAGCATCTGCTCCAAGTGTAGGGCGATCAGTTCCCAAACCTTGCTTTCTAAATAGATTTGCTGAGTCAGCCCGCCATAGGGACACTGCAAAATTTGCTGTACAGTCGTTCGCATTGCCAGGGGCATCGGCATGGATTGGGTGTGACGCCCTTGATGGGTTGCTCTAACTAATTGCTGGACACAGAGGGGAGCTTTCATTAAGCGATCACCCATCCAGTTACAAAACACCGTCGGCTCTAAATGAAAACTCACATCGAGGACCTCTGTGCCTGCCAGATATTGACAAAACTTCCGAGCGGCCGTGCCGCTCCCCGAAAAGAAGTAATCCTCTAAGTCAGAACCCATTCGCTGCCGCGGATACTCTCGAACTACTGAAAACTCAAACTCTAGAGGATGTGCTCGCTCTGGCACTTCGATTACCACTTCCTGATGAAGCCGATAATTGGCAATCTCCAGCACCATCCCCTCTCGCAGTTGAATTTCTCTTGTGGAGCCCTGCCCCAACTGCTCTGGATATGGCACAATCACATCGCAAGACTCTGTGTCATCAGATTGACTAAGGCGTTGAGACTCATCTAATAAGTCCTGATGGTCTTGCTGAGAGAGGGTGATGGTCATGGGGGCTGGGGCGATCGTTGCGTCGATTTTAGCAGTAGTTGAGAATCTCTCTCAATATACTGTTGCTGCCGATTAGCGTAACTCAGTAGCTGCCCCGGTTTGCAGCAAACGAGCAAAGTGTGAGTGGGAATCTTGGGCTAGGGTAGCGCGATCGCCATACTCCACCATCTGCCCCTGCTCCAAAATCAAAATCTGATCGACTCGCTCCACGGTCTTCAGTCGATGGGCGATGATAATCCCAGTTCGGTGCTTCAGCAGCCGATCTAGCGCCTGCTCGATCAGTTGCTCTGTCGATGGGTCGAGGCGTGACGACGCTTCATCCAGCACCACCAGCCCTGGATCTTTGAGGAACACCCGCGCAAACGCTAGCAACTGAGCCTGCCCCGCCGAAAGCCCCCCACTGTCGGCTCCTAGCTCTGTATCCAGGCCATCGGGTAATCCCTTCAGCCAGGGCATCAACCCGAGTTCTGTCAGTGTTTGCAGAATCACTCTATCGGGAATGTGGGAATTGAAAAACGTCAGATTATGCCGCACTGAGGTTTGAAATAACTGCACATCTTGAGTGACAAAGCCGATACGGGAAGGCAGTTCTCGTAAGGGTATCTCCGCGAGGTTAATGCCCCCTAAACGAATTTGTCCGTGTTGAATGTCGTATAGCCGCAGCATTAGCCGAGCGAGTGTACTCTTGCCACTACCGGTATGGCCAAGCAGACCGAGGACTTGCTCTGCCGGGAGGTAGAAGATGAGATTGTG
>CALCPB010000394.1 GCA_937897665.1 uncultured Halomicronema sp.
CCTTCCCACAGGGAATAAGGAAGATCTGTAGTCTAGTTTCAGAGAATTGGTTTAACGCTTTTACCCACCAATAGAGCCTCAACTCACCTCTCGGGAGGGGAAATATCTGGCTTTGGTTTCAACCCGAATTGACGTTATCTAGAAAATTGCTGAACTGCTGCATTCAGATTGAGTCTATACCTCATTGAAGCACTGCAAATATTTGGCTTCTAATGTTTGATAGTCAACTGGGGGGCAAAAGAGATACCCTTGACCCAAGATACAATCCATCTCCTTGAGACAGTCCATCTGAGCTTCCGTTTCGATGCCCTCAGCAATCATCACCATGTCAAAGTGATACGCTAGCGTTCTAATCGCTTGCACTAAACTCAAATGCTTTTGCCCTTTGACCATTTGCTGAATAAAAGATTGATCTACTTTCAGGACATCAATTGGGAAGCAGTGTAAATAATTCAAAGAAGAGTAGCCAGTCCCGAAATCGTCAATACTCAGGCTAATGCCTCGATTTTTTAGCCGATGCAAAATTTTAATGGCAGCATCCGAATCGGTCATGAGTGCACTTTCAGTAATCTCTAACTTGAGATTTTTGCCACTCAAATGAGTTAGCTGCAAAGTGTCATCAATCCGTTTGAGCAAATGCGGATCATTAAACTGCTGAACCGATAAATTGACGCTCATAAACGTATCAGCAGGCAGAATTCTGCGTTGCTGCCACAGCTGCATTTGACTACAGGCTTCTTGCAAAATCCACTCGCCAATTTGCACGATCAGCCCGGTTTCTTCGGCAATGGGGATAAACTGCCCCGGCCCAATCATGCCGTGAGTCGGATGGTGCCATCGTAGTAGGGCCTCAAAGCCTTTGATTTGTTTAGACTCCAGAGAGAAAATGGGCTGATAATAGACGACGAACTCATGTCGTCGCAAAGACTGATGCAAGTCAGTCTCTAACTGTAAGGACGATCGCACCGCTAGGTGCATCTTGGGCTCAAAGAAAGCATAGCCACTACCGCTACGTTTGGCGCGATACATCGCAATATCAGCATCGCGGAGAATATCTTCTGCCTGGGTGTAACTGGGGTTGCTGAGGACGATGCCGATACTGCAACTGCTGTAAAACTGCTGGTCTTGAATCACGAAGGAATTTTGTAATTGCTGCTGAATGCGTCGCGCAACTTGAACCGCCGATCGCGCATTGGGCACATCGGTGAGCAAGATGACAAATTCGTCGCCGCCAAAACGACAGACCAGATCCGTGGCTGACACACAGCGCCGCAGGCTTTGGGCGATGGCTTTGAGCAGTTCATCACCGACCCAATGCCCAAAGGAATCGTTGACCAGTTTGAAGCGATCGCAATCGACAAAGAAGACGGCAAATTTAGAATTTTCTGGACGATGGGGCTGCGCGATTAGCTCGGCCAAAATTGACTCTAGAGAGGCGCGATTGGGCAGCCCCGTCAACTTGTCATGCAATGCCTGATAGTGCAATTTGTCTTGAGCCTGACGCCGTTCAGAAATTTCTTGCACCAGATTGAGGTTGGTTCTCTCGAGTTCTTTCGTGCGCTGTTTGACCTCGCTCTCTAGCCCTTCATTTAGCAATCGCAGCTGTAGCTCAAACCCTTTACGGTGGGTGATGTCTTCAATCAACACCAAAAAAAAGCGCCGCTCATCCTCTAACAAAGGGCTGGGCTGGGCAATGCCCTCTAGAGCATGGAAACGCAGTTCAAACCAGGTTGACCCCTGTTGGCATTCGATTGGCGTGATGGCAATGCCTTGCAAAAGATTCTGAATAATGGCTTGAAACCGGGCGCGATCAAGCCATCGAGGCACCAATGTCCGCGTCAACCGCGCCCCCAACTCCATCTCTAAGTAGCGCGTCGCTAACGAATTGCAAAACCATACCTGGTCGCGGTCATCCACGGCCAGCATGCCAATGGGGACACTTTCAGAAATCGCCGATTGCGTCGCCTCGGCCCAGCCTAAAGCATTCGCTAAAAAGCCTAATTTTTGGACTTCGTTGCCCAAATCCTTTGGAATGGCCCGAGAAGGAGCTGGGCCTAAGGTGAGCTTGGCTTGGCTGTGGTGATAATGCTGCCAAAGGTCTTCTAACAGCTTCTGGAGGGCGAGATTGGCCCTTAATTGCTGGCTAAAGATGGCACCGATGCCGGTGATGCCCACGAGCAAAAACGGCGGCATTCTCGGCAGTAAATAGTCACCCCGAAACAGCACCACACTCAGACATAACCAGGCCATTAAGCTACCACTCACCATGAGTAGCTGCCACCGCAAGGGTCGGCCAATGATAAAGTAGCTCACCCCTGGCATGGCGACCAACAACAGCACCCACAGCCCAGGGGCTGCGATCGGCTGCAGACAATGCTGCTGCAGCAAATTATCGAGAATGGCCGCCTGCATCACCACGCCATCGGCGGGGGGATTTTGATCAAAGGGGGTCAGCAGAGCATCAGTGCCAGTGGCAGTCATCCCCACAATTACGATTTTCTCTTCAAAGACTGCGGGTGAGATGCGGCCCGCGATGACGTCACTTAAAGAATATTGAGGCAGCGTATTGATCGAACCCGGCCAATTAATCCACAGCGGTTGGTCAAGCGGGGGCAACAGCACGGGCGCTTGAGTGAGCGAGTAAACCTCGGCCAAAGTCATACCCAAGGGTGTCTCACTCGCGACCAAAGGTTCGACCGTATGAACCACACCATCGCTGGCGACCTGCTTGCGAACATGCCCCGTGGCAATCGCCGCTGAGCGCAAGGTATGGGCAGCCGTTAGCGGCCGCCCCCGTTCATCGGTGCCGGTGGCGAGCACCACATTGCCCGCCTGGGCGATCGCTACGGCCAGCGCTGGGTCAGCTGGGCTCGACTCGGCAAACAGCAGATTGAAGCCAATCACCCGCGGGCGCGACACCGCTAATCGATTGAGCAGCTCTGTATAGCCATCTCGCGGCAGCGGAAACTGGCCTAACTCTGAGAGCGTGGCATCGTCGATCGCCACCAAGACCACGCGACTATCCCAAGGCCGCTCGCCGCGGCTTTGAAACAACCAGCGATAGCTTGCATTCTCTAAATCGTCTAGCACTCCGAGCTGACTGAGCACCAAAATAATCAGCGAGGCGAGCACACCAGGCAAAAACCGCCATCGATTTTTCAAGAGATTAGAGAAGCGGAACGTCATACACGGCCTCGTTGCCCAGCGGTGTGACTACTCTGACCTGAATGCCCACACCATAGCGAGCCGGTACCTCATATTCAAACTCTCCGGCCTCGTTAACAGTCTGCAATTCGTCTTCCACATACACCTGGTTGATCGGATCAATTTGCCCGCGTAGCAGCAAATATCGCAGACTATTGCGAACGACAATCTCAACTTGGGAATCAAATTCAGGGACATCGGGAATCGGTGTCGGTTCTAAAGGCGGCTCACCGGGGCGAATCAGCGTTTGAAAGCCCCCCGGTACGGTCACTGTCTCAGCCTGTGCTGCGGCATATACTTCACCCGTTTCAGTGGCAATGCCCATGCGCTGGTCATCCGGATCGACCAGCACCCCAAACTCAGTGCCTCGGACGCCGCTGACCCCCGAGGGCGTTTGGATTTCTAACTCAGAGCCCTCATGGGTAAAGCGGCGAAGATTCAGGCTGACGCCCCCCTGAGAGACATAAAGGCGAGTAATGTAACCGTTATCGTCGGCAAACTCTAACCCCCGCACCTCAAGCTCCGTATTATTTTGCATGGTAATCGTGCCGACCCCGGTATCCAAAATCAGCGTGCTAGAGGCGTCATTGCCGGTGCGCACCCCATCGCCCACCGCCGTCAGCCGATCGCCAATCGCCGCCGCCCGACTACCCCTTGGGCTCAGATACTGCACATCACCCACCATTTCTTGAATTGATAGCCAGCGCTCGATGCGCACATCAATAGACTGTTGAGCCTGTAGCTGCGGCGCTAAGACAAGCCACCAGCTGCTCATGACCACAGCAACTAGGATAAGAACTCTTTTTCGGGTCTTAGACATAACCAACTAAATAAAGTTTTCTTTTAAGGAGGTAATTTTTGAGTGTATCAAGAGCCAACGTGAGATCTGGCTAGGTTCTTCGTGCAGCAGTTTTAGCAAATGGCTCTAGCAGGCAAAAATCTTGGAATTGAGCGAGAAGTTCAAAGTCAGTAGATTTACTGAAAAACTGGGCTAGGCTTGCCGTCATTGAACGTAGACACACCGGAATCAACGTATTTTGGTATGGCGTTGACTTCTTATCGTACAACCTTCATCACTGTCCTGAGCGCCAGCCAGCCTTAAGTACCTCTAGTATATTTCCTCCCCGATCGTTTCAGTATCTTATCGAAATGGCCTTTCAGGTGTCTGTC
>CALCPB010000395.1 GCA_937897665.1 uncultured Halomicronema sp.
GGTTAACGCGCGTAAAGCGATTAGTCATGAGTATATTGTCAATAAATCTCAATAAGGTATAAGTACAGTAGGTGGGGTTGCCTCATCAGTGCGACGCCCGATAACGAGCTTTAAAGGCCAATCCTCATGTCCAGTCGAGACGAAATATCCCTTACTGATAGCGATCTGCAGGAAATGCTAGCCGCATCGCCGCCAGAGACTGGTTACCAGGAAACAAGAACCAACTCTCGAACTCAAGAACATGAAATGAGGTGGGAGCTGCATCAGCCCTTTGGCCAGTGGTCTAACCACTCCGTTCATCTGCGAGATGGCCTTGATTTGACCGTGGTTGAATGGGACTTCCAGCAAAATGTTAACTTCACTGTAGATGTTCAGATGCAGCCCTTGTTTGGGTTTAACTTCTGTGTCGCGGGCGGATTTCTTGCTCAGGTACGCGATGCGGCGACGGATTTGGTGGTGCGATCGCAAGATACGCATACTGGTTTCTTTCAAGGCGACATCAAAACGACGTCGAAAACAGCAGCTGGGCAAAAGCTGACCCTTGTACAAATGGCAGTCGCCCCGCGTTTGCTCGAAACCCTCGCCAACGTATCGCCAGACTGCGCTCATCCTCCCTTAAATCAGATCTTCTCTCGCACTCAAGCAGGTTTTCAGTGGCGGACCCAATCAGTCACACCGGCCATGACGATAGCGCTACATCAGATTTTGCAATGTCCTTACCAGGGCCTCACCAAGCAAATTTACTTAGAGAGTAAAGTATTGGAGCTGGTGGCGCTACAGCTTGATCAGCTAAGTGAACGGCCTCCTAATCTAACTGCTGTCTCTGGGCTCAAATCAGATGATGTTGAACGGATTCATTTGGCTAAAGACATTCTCATTCGTGATCTAGAAAATCCACCGTCTTTACTGACTTTGGCAAAGCAGTCTGGCATCAATAGCCTCAAACTCAAACAGGGCTTTCGCCAAATCTTCAAGACCACAGTATTTGTCTAGCTGCTTGCCTATCGCATTGATGAAGCGAGGCTGTTGTTAGCGTTGGGTGATTGGAACGTAACTCAGGTGGCGCAAGCGGTCGGCTATGCTCACCCCGGCAAGTTTGCGGCGGCATTTAAGAAAAAGTTTGGCATTACGCCAAAAGCCCTCAAGGCGAAGTAATCAGCATTTTGAGGCCGCTGCCAATACCCGCAGGGCCTAAAAGAATACCGTTTGGAGCTGTATTGAGATTGATTCTCATCTAATCTATCTCCATAAACCTTGTGATACGAGGTTGCGTCTTTGAGGCATAACGTGGTGAGAGAGTGGTTATCGAATAGCTGGGGCATACCGTATGCAACTGCCGCGATCGCGGTGGCGATCGCCCAACCGGTCTTCGCTCAGGGAGTAGAAGTGCCGTCATTACCGCAATCGCAGACAAGCATTACCCAAATTACGGCGGTACAGTTAACCCCCACCGCAAGCGGGTTAACTGTTGGCTTGAGCACGGCTGAGGGCGCGCTAGAAGTGCCGCCGACTACCATGCTGGGGAACGCCCTCATTGTGGATATTCCCAATGCAGTACTGAGTTTGCCGGATCGAGAAGACTTTCAGGCTGCTAACCCGATTGCCGGGATTGCCCTGATTACGGTTTCTAACTTACCCGACAATACTGTTCGGGTGGCGATTACTGGTGCGGCGACCCCGCCGACTGCAACTGTCGGCGCTGATCCGCAAGGATTGGTGTTAGCGATTAGTCCCGATGTTGCTCCCACCGCAGAAACCACAGACATGTCTGAAACAGACGAAGAAGCGGTTCGAATTATCGTCACGGCAGAGAAAACGCCGGAAGACCTTCAAGATGTCCCGATTAGCATCACAGCTATTACAGAGCAAGAAATTGAGGATGCCGACATCACGTCTTTGGAAGAGGTTGCTCGCAATACGCCCAACTTTTCCTTCTTTCCCAGTGGCGATCGCTCCTTTGGTTTGTACAGTATTCGCGGGTTGTCCAATTCCTCGGTCATCGCGAACCGCGATCCGGTTGATTTCTACATTGATGGAGTGCCTTATGGTTTTGCGGCCTTTTTGGATGTCGATCTCCCCGATTTGGAGCGAGTGGAGGTGTTGCGTGGCCCTCAAAACGTTCTATATGGCCGCAACTCTCTAGCTGGTGTGGTGAATCTCATTACCCGCAGGCCGACAAACGAATTTGAA
>CALCPB010000396.1 GCA_937897665.1 uncultured Halomicronema sp.
AGAGCTAGAAATACAAAATTGGGATGCACTCATTGCCCGATTTCTCTCGTCACCAATCAAAGTTTGATCAAGACAGACTGGATTGATGCGATCGCTCTTTATAGAGCTTCTCAATTATGTTGTTTTTGCTCTCTTTTCCCTGACACACCTGGTGACCCAGAAAACTTGCGCCAAAATCGACTAGGAAGCTGCTTAGAGACTGCTCAAACCGCTTTGCTGCCTTCCACGACAAAACCTTCCTCAATGCATTGCCAAGCCATTGAGGAAGGTATTTTAGACATCAAACAAGGCCAGTCCCCTGATCAGCAGCGACTAGCTGCGTGCGAGATCGCGTCATTCAGCGGGTCGATAGGATTCGGTCTTAGGAATGCTTGCCGAGCACCTGATCTTTCAACGCAGTGAAGTTTTCCGTCAGCTCTTGCCGGTTCGCATCTTTGAGTAAAAAGCGATAGACAAACCAACCGCTATAACCTAGACCCACCAATTCAAAGGTCGGTGCCAGCAAAGGCACCTCGTTGACGGCATGCAAAATGGCTAGCAGCAGCTTGACCGAAACGAATGCCGCCAAAATCAAGCCCACCGTGACGAGTGGACGTTTGTATTCTTGGAAGAAGTCCGTCACGTAGTCTGGCAGATTGGCCAAAATCCCGGAAACTTTGTCCAGAATCTGCTGCACCTGAGGGTTGGTGCCAGTTTCCTCCAGGGGTTCAGTATGCAGCGATGGATTTTCGACTTCGGGAACTTCGGGGATTGTAGTCTCAGAATTAATGTCTGTGCTCATATTTGTACGGTAGCTCACTACCCGGAATGACGTCTTTAAGAATAGATATTCCCTTGCAGTTAGACCAAAAACGGTAACGTTTCTGTACAGACTCACGAGGGGCTTGGCGATTACCGCAAAGCGATAGCAGATTTATAGTCTGAAACCGTTCAAATTTCAAACCCTATTGTGAGGAAATGTATGGAAAGGTGAACTAAACGCCACTTCATTGAGCGCGGCCAGAAGTTCTGTGAGCAGACTGGATCAGCCCTCTGAGAGCCTGTTTCAGGCGACTTTTTACCTGTGCACTGGCCCGCTTTCCCAGGCCCGGCGGCGGCGCGAACCCCAGCCACCCTACAGGCAAATTCCATTAGGATGGGATTCAAATCCATTTTGCTAGGAGAGTCAGGACTCATCGAGACGATTTACGGCGACCTACGAGGACTCAAGCCCAACCAGCTGAAGCAACTCCAGCGACTGTATCATCAGCGCTTACCGGGCGATCGCTTCACCACGCCAGAGTTTGCGCAACGGTTGGCGGCCATTAGCACGGACTTGGGCCAGCCGCTCTGCCTCTATTTAAACCGCCGCGGGCAGGTGATTCGCGTCGGGGTGGGCTCACCTCGCCAAACCCAGATTCCGCCAGTAGAATTGCCCCGGTATGGTGCCGAACGACTCAGCGGCATTCGCTGCATTGCCACTCAGCTCAAGCAAACGCCGCCCAGCACCAGCGACCTCACGGCCATGGCCATGCAGCGGCTTGATGCGCTAGTTTTAGTCACCCTATCGGGCGAAGGCTTTGAGCGGCGCGGTGGTGGTGCCACGGGCTACATTCGCCATCTGTATTTGGCCCATTTAATCCCCCATCCTGAAGCACGCTGGACGGTCTCAGACGCACTCAGCCTGGAAACCGTCGCCCAGCAAGATTTTGTCGAACGCACCGAAGCGCTCGAAGCCGAGTTTCGCCGAGTGTTTGTGGCCCAGCAGGTCGATACCGACCACGATCGCGTCATCGTAGTCGGTTTGGCCACCGGCAAACTGTCGAAATCGCAGTTTCGCTACAGCCTGATGGAAGTCGAGCGCCTGGTGGAAACGGCGGGCGGTGAAGTGTTAGAAACGCTCTCCCAACGCCGCGATCGCCCCCATCCACAAACGGTGCTCGGAGCCGGTAAAGTGCAGGAAATCGCCCTCGAAGCGCAGACCTTGGGCGCGACCCTGGTGGTGTTTGATCGCGATCTGTCACCGGCTCAAGTGCGCAATCTGGAGCTGCAGATGGGCGTACGGGTGGTCGATCGCACCGAGGTCATTCTCGATATTTTTGCGCAACGAGCCCGCAGCGGCGCGGGCAAACTGCAGGTCGAGCTGGCCCAGTTGGAATATCAGCTCCCGCGTCTGACCGGTCGAGGCCAGGCCATGTCTCGCTTAGGCGGTGGCATTGGCACCCGCGGCCCTGGTGAAACAAAATTAGAAACTGAGCGGCGGGCCATTCAGCGCCGCATTTCACGCCTGCAGCGAGAGGTCAATCAGCTGCAGGCCCACCGCGATCGCCTGAGGCAGCGCCGCCAGCGTACCGATATTCCATCCATTGCCGTGGTGGGCTACACCAACGCAGGCAAATCGACGTTGCTCAATGCCCTGACCAATTCCGAAATCTATGCAGCTGACCAGCTATTTGCCACTCTCGATCCAACTACTCGGCGGCTGAGCATTCTCGATAGCGCCACACAGGTACAAACCCAAATGGTGCTTACCGACACAGTGGGCTTTATCCGCGATCTGCCCGAGTCGCTGGTCGATGCCTTTCGCGCCACGTTAGAAGAGGTCACCGAGGCGGATGCATTGCTACATGTCGTCGATCTATCCCATCCGGCTTGGCTAGATCAGATTCGGTCAGTCATGACCATTTTGGGTGAGATGCCGATTACGCCAGGCCCCATTTTGCTGGCGTTTAATAAGCTTGATCAGGCCGACAGCGAAGCGCTCGCGCTGGCGAAAGAGGAATTTCCTCAGGCGGTGTTCGTGTCAGCGCAAGATCGCATCGGGCTCGAAACGCTCAGAGCAAAGCTGATCGAGCTGTCGAGCTACGCCCTTTGTCAATAAGTTTTGCTGTTCAGCCATAAACTCCGGGCAGGCCACCCGACTCTCGGAAATGTATGGGGTAACCTGGGTTAGGGTTATGACGTAGCTAGACGTTTTGAGCGGTTATTTGCATGGATTTGCTTCGGGTAGGCGATCGCATCCTTCAGTCAAACGACCTTGTTCCGCTGCTGAGCAAGACCAATCTGCTGTCACGGGTGATTCAAGAAATCATCATTGATGACGCGATCGGCGATATTGAACTTACCGCTGAAGAAATTCAAGCCGCCGAAGTTGCCTTTTGCCAGCGCAATAAGATTACCAGTGCTGAAGAGGCCAACGCCTGGGCACAGCAACAATATGGCACGCCCGACCTGATTCGGACGACCGCCGTGCGCGAGCAAAAGCTGGCCAAATTCAAAACGCAGACCTTTGCCAAGGAAGTGGATTCCTATTTTCTGCAGCGCAAAGGACGGCTAGACAAGGTGCTGTACTCGCTCATTCGCACCAGTCAGCTAGGGCTCGCCCAAGAGCTCTATTTTCGCGTCCACGATGATGGACAATCCTTTACCGAGCTGGCTAAGGAATAATCCGAAGGGCAAGAAGCCAAGACGGGTGGGCTTATTGGGCCGGTTGAACTTAGCGTGCCCCATCCCGCCTTAGGGGGGCTGCTCTCGGTCAGCAAACCCGGTCAAATTTGGCCCCCCAAACGCATTGGTGAATGGTATGTAGTGGTGCGCCTAGAGAAGTTTTTTCCGGCTCAGATGGATGAGCCGACCAAACAGCGGCTGCTCGACGAGATGTTTCAAACATGGATGCGCGAGCAACTGCAAAACTCACCCGTCAGCGTCCCCGGTAGTGACACCCTGGCCGTAGCCGCTCAACCCGTGCCGCCCCCGGCAGCGGCCACCATTCCGATGAATCAAGCCGCAATCGCGAAAGACGCCATCGCTAAGCCCTAAACACCGCCGCCGGCACCCCCTCCGGCCCCCGAGTCTTCCCCGACGGCAGCCAGCCAGCCACCGACCTCAGACCCGGCGTCCGACAAGTCTGATCCCTGGTCTTAGGGGTGTGGCAATGCCAAATCCTTGCAAGCACCTGCGCCAGACATCCCTCAGCAGCGGCATGCACTGATGACATAGCGCTGCTGAGGGATGTCTGAGAACACTGAGAAGCGCTCTGAATCCTGTGCGCATTCGCAAAGTGGCTCCGCAGCTTTGACCGAATCGAACTAGCGACTGCGATATTGTCTGCTTGAGGCTTGTTCATCGCGTTGAATCATACTCCGACAGCACCTCAGGCAACGACAATCAGACAAGACAAAAATCGGTTCCCTGAGTCAAGTCTCAAGGAACCGTCATAATC
>CALCPB010000397.1 GCA_937897665.1 uncultured Halomicronema sp.
ACATAGGCCGACGACATCTCCACGCGGGCCTCAGGATCCAGCAGCTGCTCAATCAGGTCAGGGGTCAGCGATCGCTTGATTTCTGAAATGTCCATAACAGTTCCGTGCGTGGGTCAACACAGTACCCGCCCCTGAATTCTAATGGGATTATGGACTGTCGAACCCCGGCAAAAGACGGAAACCCAGCAGTTGCCAAGGTGGCTTGCTCCTTACTGGTAAACGCCGAACTCCCGCCGTCCCCGATCAGTTCGGTATCCCCCCCTACAAGGATTTGGGCACAGCCCGCACACTGTATATAGCTGTTAAGCCGGAGCAAAATCTATGGGAAAGGTCGTAGGTATAGACTTAGGAACCACCAACTCAGTCGTCGCTGTGATGGAAGGGGGCAAACCCACTGTCATCGCCAACGCTGAAGGGTTCCGTACCACCCCATCTGTGGTTTCTTATGCCAAGAATGGCGATCGCCTCGTTGGGCAAATTGCCAAGCGCGGCGCAGTTATGAACCCAGAAAACACCTTTTATTCTGTCAAACGTTTCATCGGTCGCCGCTTCGATGAAGTCGGTAATGAGTCCACCGAAGTTGCTTACAAAGTTTTGAATGTGGGCAACAACCTGAAGATCGACTCTCCCCAGGCGGGCAAGCAATTTGCCCCTGAGGAAATTTCTGCTCAAGTCCTGCGCAAACTGGCTGACGATGCCAGCAAGTATCTAGGCGAAACCGTTACCCAAGCAGTGATTACGGTTCCTGCCTATTTCAATGACTCACAGCGTCAGGCCACCAAAGATGCCGGCAAAATTGCCGGTCTCGAAGTGCTGCGCATCATCAATGAGCCGACGGCGGCTTCACTAGCCTACGGTTTAGACAAGAAGAGTAACGAAACCATCCTCGTCTTTGACTTAGGTGGCGGTACCTTTGATGTCTCGATCTTAGAAGTCGGCGATGGGGTCTTTGAGGTGTTAGCGACCTCAGGCGACACTCACCTCGGTGGCGACGACTTTGACAAAAAGATCGTCGATTACCTGGCAGGCGAGTTTCAGCGCAACGAAGGCATCGATCTGCGGAAAGACAAGCAAGCCCTACAGCGTCTCACGGAAGCCGCTGAGAAAGCCAAAATTGAGCTGTCTAGCACCAGCCAGTCAGAAATTAATCTGCCTTTTATTACCGCCACTCAAGATGGCCCTAAGCACTTAGAGACCGTCTTGACCCGCGCCAAGTTTGAGGAGTTGGTGTCTGACCTGATCGATCGCTGCCGGATTCCGGTCGAGCAGGCCCTTAAAGATTCCAAGCTCAACCGCGAAAACATTGACGAAGTCGTCTTAGTCGGCGGTTCAACCCGAATCCCGGCAGTCCTAGAAGTCTTCAAAATGATTTTGGGCTAAGCCCCTAATCAAACCGTTATCCCTGACGAAGTTGTCGCTATTGGTGCGGCCATTCAAGGGGGCGTTTTAGCCGGTGAAGTTAAAGACATCTTGCTGCTAGACGTCACGCCTCTGTCTTTGGGCGTTGAAACGTTGGGCGGGGTCATGACCAAACTCATCCCTCGTAACACAACTGTGCCAACCAAGAAGTCTGAAACCTTCTCCACGGCAGTGGATGGCCAAACAAATGTGGAAATTCACGTGCTGCAGGGCGAGCGTGAAATGTCTGGTGACAACAAGAGCCTGGGCACCTTCCGGTTGGATGGCATTCCGCCAGCGCCTCGGGGTGTTCCTCAGATTGAAGTCATCTTTGACATCGATGCCAACGGCATCTTGAGCGTGACGGCTAAAGATAAAGGGACGGGCAAAGAGCAGTCCATCAGCATTACCGGCGCTTCCACACTGGATGATGCCGAAGTTGATCGGATGGTCAAAGACGCTGAAGTTAACGCGGCAGCTGACAAAGAGCGTCGTGAGAAAGTCGAGGTTAAGAACCAGGCTGATACGCTCTCTTACCAAGCGGAAAAGCAAGTCGAAGAGTTGGGCGACAAGGTGCCCGCTGACGACAAAGCCAAGATCGACGAGCAGATCAAGGATCTTAAGGAAGCCGTCGCTTCTGAGGACTACGACAAAATGAAGTCCCTCACCACTGAGTTACAGCAAGCGCTGTACAGCATTAGTGCCAACCTCTATCAGCAAGCCGGTGGCCCCGAGGCTGCCGCTGGTGGAGCAGCTCCTGAGGGAGATGCCGGTGACGGTGCTGCTGACAGTGGCGAAGATGTCATCGACGCTGAGTTTACTGAGCCTGAGAACAAATAGTCTCACGCAGCAGAGCGGTCATCACTTTCGACCGCTCTGCTGCGATCTCAGTTTATAAGCTTGCTCCGGCTAGCAAGGAAAAACGGATGGCGATCGCCATCCGCTTTTTTTGCCTTGAAGACATTCAAACCGAGAGCGCGTGGAACTTAACGAAACACTCCTGCCGATGCTCAGCTCTCAAGCTTGGCCGTTTAGAGCAGCTGCAAAAACGCCAAAAATCCTTTCCCGGTCAATAGCTCAATCAAAAGCGCTAGACCAAAAGCCATCATCGCCAGTCGTCCGTTAAGGCTTTCGGCCCCTTTTGTAAAACCGAGATCCTCGACCAGAGGCTTAGTTTTCATATCTGTCAATTTCTCTTTTGTAAATTTTTGTAACGACCTGTTTCCATGTTAACGTTCCTAAGAGGTTGTGAGGCGGGTCATAACAAATTCCTGTCTACCCATCAGGCCTTCGTAATCTTCTGATAACTGCAGTCCGGTGAGGTGCCCTATTGTGCCACCCAATCTGGACTACTGCTCAGTCCGTGCGGGCGCTTGAGGTTTTCTCTGGCCAGCCGCAATTTAATTGGAACGCCCCAGCTAGCTGAAATCACTCGCTGATCGGCTGTTAAATTCCGTAGGGCTGGCCCTTCTCAAAAAGTATTTTGCTGCGCCACCCTGTATAAATAGTCGTTGCAGATTGTGAACACCCGTTACAGGTTTGATTCTTGCGCGGTAATTCTCCTATCTCAGCTACGCAGAATATAAGAGAGGGCATTCCACATCGCTGTCTGCTGGAGGGAATATCACCATGGTGAGCAATCTATACGCAATTCAGTGCCCTGACTGCTTGCCCGGCCCTGGCAAGCCTAGCCCCATGCGATGGGATCTGGTTCCTAACCCCGTCAGAGTGGTTCTACTGGATGCGGGTTGTTTGCTGTTGAAACACTGGACGCGTCGTCACCATGACGCCCATGTCCGGTTTCAATATGCGCCGATGGTCTATAACGGCGACCTGTACTATTTACAGCGCTGGGCACATGTTGAGTGGAACGTCTCTCCGAGTCAGCTACTGTTTCCTCACGAAGGCTGGCCTTGTACCGAAAAGACGCGGCGCGACGGCAGTTATCTGTCGCTCTTGGTCAGAGAGGCGATCGCCCACCTCTACTCTGACGCTGCTGATCACGCCTCGAACCAGAGCCATCGGTCATTAGTCAACGTTTCCCTAAGTCATTAATGCCGGGTCTGGCGCTCTCGTAAGCCGGCCTCCAGTCCGCTTGGCGTCAGTCTTAATCAGTAAATCGCTATGATGAGCTGACACTCGTTCTATCGCCTCTGCAGCGCCCCCCTAATGGATTTTGGTGAAAGCTTAAAAATGGCCGTCAAAACCTTGACCGCCAATAAACTTCGCAGCAGCCTGACAATGTTGGGCATCGTGATCGGTAACGCCTCGGTGATTACGATGGTCGGCATTGGCGAAGGGGCTCAACGCTACATCAACGACCAGCTTCAAACCTTGGGGCCGAACGTCCTTTTCATTGCTCCTGGCAACCGAGAAACTCGCGAGTTAGGCGGGCTAGAGGTTCCTCGCACCCTGGTTGTCGCCGATGCCGAGGCCATCGCCGAACAGGTCCCTCCCGTCGTTGGTGTAGCGCCAGAGTTTAGTTTGCGAGACCTGGTCACCTATCGCAATCGCAACGCCAACACCAGTATCGTGGGCACCAACGAGCAGTTTCTCAAGGTTCGTAGCTTTGAAATGTCACAAGGGCGCTTCATCTCAGAGCTAGATTTGGAACGTCGCAGCCAAGTCGTTGTGTTGGGCTCCACCCTGGCAGAGCGATTGTTTGACGATACTTTACCGATTGGCAAAACGATTCGGGTTAAAGGCACTAACTTCGAAATTGTAGGCGTGATGGCTCAAAAAGGCTCGAACCTCGGGCTAGATTACGATGACTCAGTGCTGATTCCGATCACGACTCAAGCCAGCCGCCTAGTCGGGCGACGCCAATCGCCCTACGGCATTGAAGTATCGTTCATCTCAGTCTCCACCAAAGACCGTGAAAGCATGAGCACGGCAGCGTTTCAAATCACGAATCTACTGCGGCTACGCCATAACATTCGAGGCGAAGATGACTTTTTTATTCAAAGTCAAGATACCTTGTTGAGCATTGCCGAAACGATCACTGGCGCATTGACCGTCATGCTCGCCGCGATCGCCGGTATTTCGCTACTGGTCGGCGGTATTGGCATTATGAACATTATGCTGGTGTCGGTGCGAGAGCGGACACAGGAAATTGGCCTCCGCAAGGCTATTGCGGCATCGCAGCAAGACATCCTGACCCAATTCTTGATCGAAGCCATCATCCTTTCCATCGCGGGAGGGCTCGTCGGCACGAGCTTGGGGATCAGTGGCATTGTCATGGTGACCCTGTTTACCCCCTTTGAAGCGGGGGTCTCGGCTGTCGCGATCGCGATCGCGGTCGGCGTTTCAGGGGGCATCGGCCTCTTTTTTGGTGTCTTCCCCGCTCGTCAAGCCGCTAAACTTGACCCTATCGTCGCTTTGCGCAGCGCTTAAATTGAGTTTTAGCTGATCGACACAACGCAATAGAACTCTCCGATGGATGTATGGGAATATTCAAAGGGTGAACGCTCGTTTTCTGAAAGTCTTTTTTGACCGTCAGAGACATGTGAAAGATTCTCGCTTGCAAAGGTTTTGAGACCCTTGAATATCCTCAAGCAGAGTACTTACGAAACCAAGACAGACCCCAAAGCGCTTAAAGGCGTTTTATCTTGGTTTGATAGTTTTCATGCGCTGCCGATCCCTCAAGAAGATTGGCTGCAATGTCAGTTAGCGCTGATTGAAGGCTTTACGAATGCGGTTCGTCATGCTCATAAAGGACTCCCTTTAGAGACGCCCGTCACGATTGCCGTAACCGCGACCGATGAGTATCTAGATATGCAAATTTGGGACTGCGGTCCCGGATTTGACTTTCAGGCGATGCTTGAGCGCAAACTTGAAACCACCACCTCTGATTCAGAAGGAGGGCGTGGGCTCAGAATTATGTATCGAGTTGCCGATATCGTCGAATACAAACCTACGCCAGATCAACGCAACTGTCTCCACATTCGGAAGCGCTTCGATGGCCGTTCGATTGAAGAGAACTATCGCGTATAGCTGTTCTAGAATGCTCAGTATCAGCCTTCTAAGACCAACACCGAATCATCTCTTCGAGCCCAATCAATTGCCTATCCGATGAACTTGGAATCACCCGCATGGCCTGTCGCGATGCCTTGGCTCATTGCCCTGGCGATAAATACTAGCCTCCTGGCGATCGCGGCATTACTCCCCAAAAAGCTACTCACGACCACCGGCTATCTCCATGCCTGGTTCTTAGGAGTCCTGGTATGGGGGTGTTTAGGCTGGCCGGGATACACCGTTGTGATGGTCTATTTTCTCGTGGGCTCAGCAGTCACCCGGATTGGCATGGCGAAAAAAGCAGCCGCTGGGATTGCTGAAAACCGCGCTGGCGTGCGTGGCCCCGAAAATGTTTGGGGTTCTGCACTCACAGCCGCTCTCTGTGCATTAGGCGGTTTGCTTGGGAGGAGTGGTCAGTTATCCGGTTTATCTGACCCTTGGGTCGCAGTGTTTGGGCT
>CALCPB010000398.1 GCA_937897665.1 uncultured Halomicronema sp.
GGAGATTTTGCACTTTGGGGTGCAGCTCCTTGAAGTCGCTCCAGCCCTGCCAGTAGGTGACATCTTTATCGACTTGCTGATTTTGATTAAAGCCAACGGGAATCAGCTTTTCGACCTCGGTACGAATTTGCTTGAGTTTACCGTCGAGCTGATCGGCGTGATACGGCGTTTTGACGGCGCACATGCCGCAGCCAATATCAACGCCGACCGCTGCAGGCACGATCGCCTCTTTCGTCGCCACCACCGAGCCCACCAGCGCCCCTTTACCCAAATGCACATCGGGCATCAGGGCCACATGCTTGTGGACAAAAGGCAGCGAGGCCACATTTTGGGCCATCTTGGTTTCGTTAGAGCCTAGCTCATGCCCCGCCCAAGACAGCACGGGCACCGCTGTTGATAGATCTAATGGCTTGTAAGGCATGGCTTGTATCCTCGTGTTTGTAAAAATTTCCTCATTCAGGAAACCATCAAAGTTTCATCATTGAAGTCTGCTTGCTCAGGAATGAGTGACTGACGGTGATCGTCAGTTTTCCCCTTACCCAACCCTCACTGATTCGATAAATCAATACGCGGTAGTAAACAGTCACAGTACCCGATGCGCTTGTCACAATGCTGGGCGTGATTAGTAAATGGGGTTTGAACCCATTTGCACGGCCCCAGTGCAGCCAAGGGTTGGTGGACAACCAAGTATCCAACTTTATCCAGTTGGCGGATTCGTATTCGCCTTTATCCAATCAGCTACCAACTCATTTCCCTGGAATGAGTTTGGGGGCCACTGTTTAGCGACCCTCAGATCTCTATTTTCCGTGCAGACTAAACCTCATCGAGATTCAGACCTGGAGTTTTTGCCTCCGATCTAACCTCACCGCCTGTGGCACCTCTCCTTGATAAGGAGAGGTCAGGTGAGGTTTTTGCGATCGCTCAAAACTCAGGTTTTCAACTTGGCAGTGGTTTATGCTTCCACCAGATCCGTGGCCCAGTTAAGCGCCTGAATCTGGGCATCTAGCTCGCGATACTCGCGCGCGAGCTGGTCAATCTGGCGTTGTAGCTCAGCCACATTCACCGTGCTGACCAGGCGCAACTCCGATCGCATGTACCGATCTTGTGAAGTTGCCGCCGCGCCCACGAGGCTGTCATAGGCGGTGCGCTTGAGCCGTAGCGTATCTCGGGTGGCCAATACATCAGACAACACCCCAGCTTGAAACGGCGTGGCCGAGTTGGTGCGGTTAATCTGTTGAATCAACCGCGTCAGTTCGTCAGTCGTCGCTTCTAACTCCGCCAAGAGCCCTTGCGGATCTTCTGGCGGCTGCTCGCCTTCTTGCACCCGAGCACTCCGCATCAGTCGCTGCCGCAGTTGAGCCACCCGCTTTTGGGCATCAGCTCGCAAAATCAAGGCTTCTGCCAACTTCATCACTCTCACCTCCTGTTCGTAAATTTTGTACGGGGGAGCCGCATCGCGGCCAGTGCTAATCCCTAAAAGTAGTGGTCGCGCAGGCTGCCGTCGTATCGCCCGCTATTGCGACAGCATCGCTTGAAAGCAACGTCCCGAACCGCAAGGACACCGGTCGTTGTTGCCGAGTTTTTCCTGCAGTTCTTTATCGCCGTGCACGATACGGACGCCTCGTTTCACCGCAGTTTCAGATGGATAACCACGACGCCGTTTGCTGGAAGGGACAAAAGCCAGAGGCGGTTTCGTCAAAGTCTGCCGAGAGATCTTCGAGGTCGATTTTGGCGTTGGGGTTAAAGCGTTTCATGATTCTCACCTCCGGTTGCATGGATAAGCGCAGTTACTTTAACTGCTGGGCTAACTGGTTCTTGATCAGCCGAATTTCCTTTTTATTGCACTGCTGTTTGCTCACCGCATAAACTTTGCGTCCTGCGATGTATTCAGCAGTCTGGGCAGATACCTGACCCTGCAAAATATCGGTAACCGAGTCAGCGATCGCGGCAGGAAATTCAGCAAACGTCACCCGATACCAAATGCCCTTGAGTTGGCGATACTGATGATTAGCATCGATCGCTAAGACATCGGTCGGGGGAGTGGGTTTTGGCTTCCGACGTTTTTTCTCCACTAGACAGAGCAACCCTGTTTCTGGATGGACGTAAAAGCGATCGCGATAACCGCTTTCTAGCGGGGCAAAGCCGCCCCACTCTGGCTTTTCATACAGGACACCCTCTATGATTTCGGTGTGACGAACCA
Source organism: uncultured Halomicronema sp. (assembly GCA_937897665.1). Classification (GTDB taxonomy): domain Bacteria; phylum Cyanobacteriota; class Cyanobacteriia; order Phormidesmidales; family Phormidesmidaceae; genus Halomicronema. The sequence goes on from CALCPB010000398.1 coordinate 2,201, forward strand.
CGTCATCCCAGACATGACTGAGCACATGCTGTCCCGCCAAGGTGTTGGTATTCAACTGTCGGCACAGCTTGCTGTAAACGTCGTTCCAAGGTTGACCGACGTGCGATCGTAAAAACCGTCGCAGTGGCCCGAAATGATCAGAGAGGTATTTAGATTTGTGCCGAGGCTTGATCAAATAAGGGCTGAGTAAACCATCCTCAATCGCGTCTTGGGTGAGTTGATGTAATTGCTTTTTCACTCCTTTTAGTTTTCTCGAACTCATCCGCATGCCACTCCGAGGACGTTCAATGACAATTTCGCTCAAACGATGCTCGCTCATAGATTTGACTGTGCATAAAGTTGTACTGCGATCGTTGG
>CALCPB010000399.1 GCA_937897665.1 uncultured Halomicronema sp.
TTTTCAGTTTCCCAATTCCCACATGTTGCAATATGTGATTCCGGGGGAAGATGAGTCGCTGGTGCCGGGCGAGCGTCGCTTCAACTGGGTCTGGTACGTCAACTACGACGAGCAGACAGAGTTACCCGCTCTCCTCACTGATAAAACGGGCCGCGATCGCGCCTCCATTCCACCAGGCATGATGGCCCCAACCACTGAGCAGCAAATGCGAGCCTATGCCAATCAAGTGCTGCCTCCACCTTTGCAGCAGCTGATTGCTGCCACTCAAGAACCATTTGTGCAGCCCATTCTCGATTTGGGTGTCCCTCAGATGGCGTTTGGTCGCATTGCCCTCGTGGGGGATGCCGCGTTTATTCCCCGTCCGCATACCGCTGCTGGAGTCTCTAAAGGAGCCGCCAATGCGATCGCCTTGGCCGATGCGTTAGTCAGTCACAACCACGATGTGCCCCAGGCGTTAGATGATTGGGAAATCGGCCAGCTGCGCTTGGGTATGCACTTGTGGCGTACTGGACAGGCGCTGGGCGATCGCTCTCAGTTCACCCATGGTCGACAGCGCTCAGACGGCGTGCTCACTCCGAGATAACGATGGCGGTCGGCGGTGGCAGATGCCCCCCAGCAGAATTCGGAATGTAGAGTTCGGAAGATTCTTTGGAAAGGGCCAGCTCTATGGAGTTGAAAGGTTCATCAGAGAATGATTTCAGCCATCAGAGATGATCTGATCAAACTGCGCTTGCTGTATCTTCGCGACATTGCGATTACGGTTCAATCGGTGCATGGGGCAGGCGACTCCACTCATTCCAGGAGCCATCGTAGTTGCGCACTTGGGGATAGCCGAGTAAATACGTCAACACAAACCAGGTATAGGCAGAGCGGCCCCCGATCGCACAGTAAGGAAACACGACTTTGTCAGCCGTCACCCCTTGGCTGTTAAAGAGCGCGTGCAACTCATCAGCTGATTTAAAGGTGCCATCGTCATTGAGCGTAAGCGTATGCTCAAGATGAATCGCCCCAGCAATATGTCCCCCGCGCTCGTCGCCTTCGGGCGGCTTCATCATAAAGACATCGCCCCGGTATTCCTCAGCGGTCCGCACGTCTAGCACTACGCAGTTGGGTTGTCCCAGAGCGGCCTGCACCTCTGTTTGTTGAACCCGCAAAGTCATATCTGGGGAGTTTGCCGGATACTGAGTCGGCGCAAAGCTGGCCAGTTCGGCGGTGAGGGGCCGACCTTCTGCCACCCATTTTTGATAACCGCCATTAAGAACGGACACGTTGTCATGGCCAAAGAGTTTCAACAGCCAAAATATCCAAGCCCCGGTGCCGGGATAACTGCCATAGGCAACCACAATAGTTTCGGGCGAAATGCCCGATCGCGACAATAGCTTCGCCATCGCGATGGGGTCGAGATTCACGCTGAGGTTAGGCTTCAGCAGGTCGGTGAAAATATTCCAGAAAATTGCCCCCGGAATGTGAGCCTTTTGGTAGGGGTCTGGACTCATATCCACTGCCACCACCCGCACCTGTGGATCGTTGAGGTGGGCCAGCAGCCATGGGGTATCGACTAAAACTTCTGGATGAGCATATTGAGACATCGGGCATCTCCTGTGATTAGCACTAGGGCTAAGATTAGGAAAAGCCTTTGCCGTCGCCTAGTCCCCGATCGAGTACACTTCGCTGGCGCAGTTATGCCCTGTGCTTGAGCGATCGGGCGGTTGCTTATTTCTCCATCCAGACAATCGACGGCCGACATCAGGGTGATCGGTTTGAAACCGATTTTTATCTGTTAACCAGAACGATGACTAGTTGACCGTCGGTTAAGCAGCAGCGCTGACGGTAGCGAGATTAAAATTAGCCAGCCTCCGACAACGCCCGCTACTTTAGGAACCATTGCTAAAAACGCCGACAAGGTTGAATAGCAAGCAGGTGTTTGCAGAGTACATAAAAGGCTATGAAAGATGAGGCCCGCTAAAAGCGCGATGGCGACTCCCAACAGCCATCGCTGGCGTCTGAACAAAATGAATGGCCCGATCGCGACTAAGCCCGCTGGCAGTGAGACTACGATCGTGCTTGCAAGGTGGATAGACAGAGCATTTTGCAAGCTGCCGATCTCGTGATCTGATGCGACGATAATCCCTGCAGTCAGGATGACAAAAAGGCAGAACCAGCCGATGCCTAAGCCTCGCCGAATATGAGAGAAGGTCATGTTGGTGACTCCAGTCTTGAAATGTACAATTGCATGGAAATTTTTCTCTTAAGCCAGATCTGTGAAAAAAATAATGCTTTGGACTGTCACAGTTTGGCGGTTTGGACGTTTTGTTTAAGTCAGCATAGTGATTAGATGCAGAACAATGTCATTCACCTGCATCTATGGATCGTTCAGGTGAGCCATCGGCTATGGGGTTATCGACTACAACTGTTGGATGAGTAAATGAGGCCATCAGAGGTCTCTTGTCATGAGCACTAGGGCTAAGATTAGAAGAAGTTTTTGCCGTCGCCTAGTTCCCGATCAAGTCCACCTTGCGCCAGCGCGATTATGCCCCGTCCTTTGCAGTCTTTGTTTCAAGCTATCCACCAAGCTCCAGATGAGCAGGCGTTGCGATCGCAGGTCGTTCCGGCCATTGGCGAGCATTTTGAGGCTAAGCGCCGGGGCATTTTTTTCTTCAACTCTTTAGAAGAGATGCTCCGCAAACAGCTGCCGCTGGCCGATGCAACACTCCAAAAAGCCCTGCGTCGAGGCTTCTCAGTCGAACACAATCCGGTGGTGCGTTATCTCGTGGAGCGCCACGCTCCCGTGCATGAAGCATTGGTGACCTCCCCTAAGGTGTGGACGATGGTTTGTCCGCGCCCTGATCACTGGCATGTGATGGTCGGCCCCATTGTCAGCCAGGGGCAGTTAATTGGGGTGGTGGGCTGCACTCGTGAGCAGTCAACACCTGCCTTTGACACCCAAGATTTAGCTGATTTGAGTGCAGTCTGTTTGCATTTGTCAGCTTGGGCAGCCACCGTGCACTCACGACTAGTGACCGCTGATGTGGCCTGCCTGGAGGATCAAGGTAAGAGGGCCACTCCATCTTTCAAAAGCGATGCTCTGCGGCACAGCAAAGCCGAATGCTTGACGCCGCGTGAATTGCAAATCGCTGACCTGGTGGCTTTGGGTAAAACGAATGCCGCGATCGGTACTGAACTTTGGATTACGGAGAACTCGGTAAAACAGGCACTCAAGCGGATGTTTCGTAAGTTAGAAGTCTCGTCGCGGGCGGAAATGGTCGCCCAGTTGGCGGCGCAAAATATTCTAGGTTCAGCGTGAAATGGCTCGCTGTCCGTTAGTCAGCATCATCGATAAAATCTGTGTTCAGATGTTGAGAGATATCATCGGCAGTCAAGCGCTCCACAATCACATCACAATTTTCGAGTTCAATGCCGATCCAATAACGGTGTCTGGCCTCACAGACAGCAAAGGTAGTGCCAGAGCCGCCGAAAGGGTCGAGCACGATATCGCTGGGGCGGGTAGAAATTTCGATCACCCGTGAGAGCAGCTTGGTAGAAAGTTGATTGGCCTGGCGTTTTTTACTTTTAAATTTCCAGTGGCGAACCGGCGGAATATCATTCCAAACATCGGTAAGATTCACGCCTTTGGGATTCATCGCTGAGCGATGACCGCCATAATCTTTGATGTCACCGCCACAATGGCGACAGGTTTCTATCGGCGTGCGGATTTTGCGAAAAGTTTTAGGTTTGCTGCCTTTGCTGTAGTAAATCAAGCTGTAGTGAGAGGGGTATAATCGCCCGTTGATCGGCATGCTCATTTTGATATTGACCGCAATCCAATGACGGAATGTTAGCCCCAGTTCCAGCAGATAGGGACCAAGCATAATATTCCATTTTGGCAGGTTGTAGATAAAGAGTGCCCCACCGGGGCGCAGTACTCGCTCACACTCGGCGATCCATGCAGACATCCAATTCAGGTATTCACTGTCTCCTAAACTATCGTTGACTTTTGTGCCGTAGTGTTTGCCCAAATTAAAGGGGGGATCGGCAAAAACTGTATCTACACTTTCACTTTTAAGATGTTTGAGAACTTCTAAGCAATCGCCCTGAAAAAGCACGCCGTGCTCTGTGTTAAATATCGGTTGAGGACAGTGCGATCGCAGAATACTGTCTGCCTGCCACTGAGGCTTACTAGACTCTAAAGTTGATGATTGATTCGTATTTTCAGGCATTAGCGCAAGTGCTGGGAAAATCTCATGATGATCGTATCTGTCACTCTGGAAGCGAACTTTGAGTAGGCGCGATCGCGCTGTCTAATTCGCTGTCAAAGTGTGAGGCAGCGGCCCTTCTTACAACGCTGCTGATCAGTCCTCTGCGATCCTAAGCAGAGTTGATCGGCATTGTTGTCAATCTAGACTGAGCGAGTGATGCCACCATCGACACGAAGATTTTGCCCCGTAATATAGTTGGCTCCTTCGGAAGCTAGAAATGCTACGACAGCCGCGATTTCTTCGGTCTTGCCATAGCGGCCCATCGGGATGCGTTGGAGAAACTGAGGTTTTTCCGGCAGGCTGTCGATAAAGCCGGGCAGGATGTTGTTCATGCGGATATTTTCTGCGGCATACCGATCGGCAAACAGCTTGGTATAGGCAGCCAGGCCAGCCCGAAAGACGCCAGAAGTTGGAAAGGTTGGGTCGGGCTCAAAAGCGGCAAAGGTCGAGATGTTGATGATGCTGCCAGATTGCTGCTGCTGCATGATAGGCGTGACTAACCGGGTGGGGCGGACGACGTTGAGAAAGTAGACCGCCATACCCTGCTGCCAATCGTCGTCTGACAGCTCTAGCAGCTCTCCTTTGGGGCCGTGACCGGCGCTGTTAACGAGGACGTCAATGCGCCCCCAGGTGTTAATCGTTTGATCAACGAGTTCCTGCAAATCGTCATTCGATTGATTAGAGCCGGTGACCCCCAGGCCACCGAGTTCGTTGGCCAAGGCTTCTCCCTTGCCAGATGAGGACAAAATCGCCACGCGATACCCCTCAGCGGCTAACTTGCGTGCGGCACCCGCTCCCATACCGCTGCCCCCAGCGGTGATTATGGCAACTTTTTCATCAACCATGGAATTAGCCTGTGGTGATTAACGACAGCATCTCACCGAGTTTAATAGACTCTGTCCTGCTGCTGAACAATTTTCTGAGTGAGCGCGTTATGGAATTGAGCCACTGGCTGATAAAGGATGAAAACGATTTTTCAGCTTGAAAAAGAACTTTTGAGAGGCTGAATCTCGATGGGGCGTTTGAGAGCCGTTGCGAGCACCTGAGAATTTTGCCGGGCGGCCCAAATTTCCAAATCAAGGTTGTTGTCTTGGCCTGACACCTGAATCTCTAGGGCTTTATCCGTCAAGTGACAGGTCAAAGTGTCAACCCGTTGATGCTTGGTTTTGTCTAAACAAACAGCGATTCTGAGGATGCCCGATAGCGTTTGCACCCGCTGACGGTGTGCCTTAGAAAGGCGTTTGAATTTTTTGTGTCTTTTAGTAGGGGCCGCTTTGCAGTGATAGCGGACGACATGCCCAATGAGTAAAACTTCCTCATCAGTGAAACCGCGCGGATCGGTGCGGTTAATAATAAATCGCGAATTTTTATGGTACTTCCGAAAGGAAATCAGCTGACCAATATCATGGAGAATGGCGGCAAATTCCAGCATGTCGCGCTCGAATCGGCCATAACTATGCAGGGCGTAAGTCTGATCAAATAGCTGCACCGCTAGGGCGGCAATGTGGCTATTGCGGTGCCAGTCTGACTGGTATTTTTGGGCCAGCTGAGCCGCCTTGCGATAGCGTAAATCAGCTTGACGGGGAAACGTGGCTACCCCCTGAGCGTGCCGTTCAAGATAGTCGAGGATCATCCCCTCCCGGAGGGACGCATCACAGAGGGTAATGGCCTGAGCATCGGCCATTTTTAACAGCTGTACGAGTAAAATGCCGCCTAAGTGAATGGCATCGGCCCGTTTATCGCTTATCCCATCAACTTTTGCGCGATCGGTCATCTCCTGGTCAACTAAATCTTGTGTCAACGATTGGAGGTCTTTGAGCTGTACCACTTCAGCATTGACCGATCGCAGCGAGTCGCCACCGGCGGCTAAGTGGCTGCTTCCCCTAAGGTGCGAATCGTGCCAGACGTGCCAATGACCCGATCAAAGCCAATCTCGCGGATGCGATCGAGCGTCTTCTGAGCAGCGAACTGGATATGCGCTTCTAAGACATGGCGACTCTCGGAGCTAATGGGGCCTTGACCCTCAAACATATCTAGCAGGCGCTGAACGCCCAAGGGTAGGCTGTCGCCAAATAACACTTCGTGGCGATCGCCGATCACAGCCTCAGTACTGCCTCCGCCAATGTCAAGCACGGCAACCGTCTCGTCGGCTAGGGCGATGGAGTTACGCACCGCAAGGAAAATTAGGTGGGCTTCTACTTTGCCGGAAATGATTTTGGGCGCTAGTCCTGTTCGCTTCACGACGTCGTTCATGAAGGCTTCGCCGTTTTGGGCTTCACGAATCGCGCTTGTGGCCGCCGTCAGAATCTCATCAACGCCAATCTGCTCGGCCAGTTGAACATAGCGGTGAATGGTCTCTAAGCCCAGCTGGTAGGCGCGATCGCTCAGCCGCTGCGTCGCAAACACCCCGGCCCCTAGTTTGACCATCTCTTTTTGGCGCTCAATTACCTGAAAGTGTCGCCGCGAGATGACCTCCACAATGATCATGTGGATTGAGTTCGTCCCAATATCGATCGCTGCTAACTTCACGGTGTCGCTAAGTCCTAGAGTTCAAATCAGGAATGTAGGTACCCCGAGCTGCGCCACCACCACTGCGCTTGGCTAAATGCGATCGCCCTCTACCGCACCTGCTGGGGACGACGCAGTTGAGTTTGTTGCAGCCACACCACTGCCAACAGTGTAAGCAACACCAGTGGCCAACTCAGGTGATTGAGCATCGCCCAGTCAAACCGATAAAAGACCCGTCCCGACAGCAGTGTGGCAAGCGCGACAAAGCTAAATACCAAAAAGTCATGGGCGGCTTGCACTTTACCTTTTTCCGTCGCGGTGTGAGTGACCGTCAGCAGTGTCGTTGAGCCCACGTACATAAAATTCCAGCCGAGACCCAAGAGCAGCAGGGCGATCGCAAAGTGGGCAAAACTGGTGCCCGCTAAATTCACGACCATACAGCCCAAGGTTAGCAGTGCTCCTGTTTGGATCATTGTCAACACGCCGAATCGCTGGATCAGCCAGCCGGTGATCAACGAGGGGCCAAACATCCCCAGTACGTGCCACTGAATCACCGTTGCCGTCTGATTAAAGGAGTGGAGTTCTGCCGACATGGCTAGGGGCGTCGCCGTCATCACAAACACCATGATGCCGTAGCTGATCGTGCTGCCGAGAGTCGCCACCAAGAACTTCGGCTGGGCCATGATTTTTAACAGGGGCCGGGTACGGTGCGCCGTCTGATCGATGCCAGTGGGGGGAATGTGCAAACCCCACAACAGGCCGCTGGCCAGTACCTGCAACCCCAAAACCGCCACTAAGGCCCCAATGTACAACTCGCTGTTGAACCAACCTTGCGACCCCGTCGCCAGCCACGGGCCAAGCATCGCGGCAACAATGCCCCCCGCAATCACCCAGGAAATTGCTTGGGAGCGAAAAGCATCCGTCGCCACATCCGCGGCGGCGAAGCGATAGTAACCCACAAAGCTGTTAGAGACGCCCAACAGCCCCATCGCCAAGGTGAACAGCCAAAAATGGGCGATCGCTAAACTGTAAATGCCCACGCCTGCCCCCCCGATGCCCACTAGGGTGCCGACCAGAAAGCCGCCCCGTCGCCCCATGCGCTGCATCAATAATGACGCTGGAATCGTCGCCGCCATCGTCGCGATCTGCCGGACGGCCAAGGGCACGGTGGCCAAAGCTTTGTCGGCGGCCAGGGCATAGCCAATAAGGGCTGCAACCGTAATGAGCACGGTATTGGTCGTCATGGCCAGAGCTTGGCAAAGGGCCAGCAAGGTCACCTGAACTTTGGCAGCGGTCATCGCAAAGAAGCCTGAGATAAGGATGCTTGAGCCTATCACGACTCTCTGACTTTCTCTATGTAAGAGGTGAATACCGTCTATCGATAGGGTTTTCGGTCGCAGTCAGGTTGAATAATGCTTCATCCCGAACTGGACGAAATCCATCAATATGAAGGTGCGATCGCCATAGCACTGGCTGCGCTCAGCTACAGCATCCATGTCGGATCCAATCACTCGTTTATGACGGTAGAAGGAATGACTGAGAAATACTGTGGCGGCACCTCATCCGTCAGCCATACCCCATTGTCTGAGCAATAAAAACTGTACCCTTCTAGGTTCATTTGTTTAGCCTCAATTGCTAAGATCGCTGGCTTGCCGTGTCGTTGACCAACTTTGAGCGCTGTTTCAACATCTTGAGATAAATGAACGTGCTGACGACTTTGGGGGTGCAGCCCATCTTTCAAGATGGATTCTAAAAATCTCTTGGCTGTGCCGTGATACAGCTGCTCAGGTGGTTTGATGGCTTCTAAAGCTAAATCAATATCAATCGAGTGGCCTTGATTAGCTCGTATCCGATGACCATCTTCACTAATACTAAAACGTTGTTTGTCACTGTCTCTAACAACCTCTTCAAGCTGTTCTCGGCTAAATTTTCTGCCATTTTTTGAGGCACATTGAATCAATTCACTAATCTGTGCCCAGCCATTAGCATCAAGTCTAAGACCGATAGACATGGGATCATGCCTCAGTATATAGCTGAGAAATTTGCTCGTTTTTTGGTTGTCCACTTTCATTGCTTTGATATGGTTTTACGAGGTGCGTACTGCTCAGCTAGAATGTTGTCTCCCATTGGTAAAAATCTTCCCATTCTGTTCTTCTCGCAATCTTCTTGAGCCTGCTCAGCATTTCCGGTTCATCTATAATCTTCGTCAATAGCTCTACTGACTCATTCAGATTTACAACATCGTATTCAGCCTCTTCATCACTTAGGTTCTCAGCTTCTCGCAGAAAAATTGATAATATCTCAGCTGCCTTATCTAAATCATTAAGCTTGGCACAGCAAAAAGCTCTCTGTTCTTGCAATTTCAGGACACGCCATTTCCAATGAGGATGCTTTTCAAGTGATTTTTCTGTGTTGACCTCAGAATAAGCCTCAAAAGCCTTCTGCCATTGCTCTTGATCATGTAAGCAATGTGCCTTGTACAGTGCGGCCATACAATGACTAAAGTCTTTGATTAAAGCTCGTTTAAATTGAGCGAATGCTCTGTCTGAATATTCACGATCTTTAGTCTTATTTCTTTCGGGATGGTTGTATAAGATTTGTCCATATATGTAAATCAGATCTGCATCTTTTGGTCTTATAGAAATTGCCTGCATTATTCT
>CALCPB010000400.1 GCA_937897665.1 uncultured Halomicronema sp.
CTCTGGATTGTAAAAGTCAATCGAAGTTTGCAGCGGGTCGTTGATCGCCGCCAAGATGACCACATAATCAGGACAGTATTGCAGAATGCTATCGGCAAAGTGTTCCACGCCAGAGCGGCTGACCCAATCTTCAATCGGTTGTCTCAGATCCTGTTTGCGCTTCAGCTGATCGCAAGGATGCAAAATATCAAAGTCCAGATATGTGTTGCGAGCCTTGGTATTTTGCCAAAGCTGAGCTAACTCGGGCAAGAGAGTTCGACAATCCCGATAAACCCTGGTTGCTAGCCGCCTGAACCCTTGCTTATCCAAGTCAAACGAGACAGCGATCTCAGATCTCAGACTGTCACAGGAATCATCGCTCCGAACAGTATTGGTATTGCTGTCTGCTTCTCGCAAAGCATTCAGATATCGCGGGCAGTGAACCGATATCGCTAAGGCAAATCGGTCATACCTTGAATCAGCGTGATACTTCAAATTAGCGAGATATTGCCTGACCCTTGACTCGCCAGATTGTTCGATCACAGCAAGCTCTTGGCAAAGACGATTGGTTTCGCTCACTGGTTCGGGATCGTCAGCTCTGGTTAGTGCTTGACCAACTAACAAAGCGGCCATCAGGCTGAGGGCGGCTCTCGTGGTGAATGTACGACGCATGGCAGAAACTCCTTTAGATGGGAACAGTCGTCAGCGACTGTTCAAAGCTGAGCAAGGCACGTAAAGCACAACAAAAACTGCCCGATTTTCTCTCTTCAAAAAGTTGGATAAAAAGCAAGCGCAGCAGCGTAGAAAAACCGCATTGCTTTTCTTTTCCGTGCAATTCGACATTGTTTTCGACAACAGGTCTTGTTTTAGACGAACAATTCTTTGCCCAGACAATAGCCTTATCTAGGCAGACAAAATATTTCTCCAGACATCGAGTCCTGTTGGTTGAGCAGGCGCGCGATCGCCCACAGAAAACTTTTCTCAAACCAATCTGGTTGATAAGAGGTTGGCAGCCTGAAGTCCTTCACAGACAGGCTAGAGGGAGGCTCTAGACATCTGCTTCGTGACTCGCAACGAATTCATTTGATTAATAGATTGCCTGAACTTATTTGATGCGTCTATGGGGAAAAGTTCAGGCAAAATTCATTTGCCTATCCAGAAGTTCATTTATTTTCAGCTTGTATAATCAGCTAGGCAAGAGTGCTCATGTCTCTTTGACCGAGATTTTGTAGCCTGACTTACATTTTTCTAGGCTGAAGTTTTCCTCGGGTTTTATTGCCGATATGCTGGGTTTCAAGCCCTACGAGAGTTTCACGATTTGCTCAGGACTTCCAGCAAGTTTGATGTAGAGATAATCGCAATTCTGAGCGTTCGAAGGCCCAATACCCTCTCGGTAAGGTCGAGGAGCCTGGGGGCTGACAAGCGAGATTTGCAAGAACCGGTATCAGGCGTCTCATGATGCCTACCTAGCAGCAGTCTTCCTTAGTCGTTATTTGACCAGCCTCTCAATTCCGACTGCCGACTAGCGCGCTTTGGCTAATCAGCAGTTGCTTAATCCTTATCTTCTGGTGGGGCTTCCGGCGTTTCGGGGGTCGTGGTGACGTTGTCGGCGCTGATATCGAGGGCATAGTCCAGCGCTCGCCCTTGGGTTGAGACCACCACAATTTCGTAATAGCCCGATTGGGGCAGTTGTCCGGCCCAGGTGCGATCGCCCGCATCTTCCAGCAAAAATGGCACCGTGGCATCCGGGCTCGGTACATAGAGCGAGAGTCGCGTGGTGTCGGCGGGGGCCTGTAGATTGAGCCGCAGCAACTGCCCCGCCGCTAAATTCAGCGTGTAAATGCGCCCTTCACCCGGCGGTAAGCGATCGCGCAGCGACTGGCTAAACTCCCCCTGGCCAAACTGAATTTCGGCCAGCCGCTCACCGTCTAAAATCGACTGCACCCGGTCAGCGGCGATACCATGCCAGATTTGACCAATCGGCTGATTGATAAAGTCCTGCGCCGCCGCTTGGGGATACAGATAGGCAAACTTGGCATCCGTCAGGTCATACAGAGCACGACTGCTGACGTAACGCTGGTTAACCTGCTCGCGCCACTGCTCGCGATCGCTCGCGGTATAGCTGCCCAAGCGCTGGCGGGCAGCGGCACTCAGATTGTCTTCCAACACATTCAATACTTCATTCGCAATCCCGTCCCACTCCGCTCGCAGCGGCTCATCAGCGGGACTGTTGCTCAACGGTTGCTCCTGCCGGTCAGGGTATTGGCTATAAAACAGCTGATCGGTGACGCGCACCAGGTACCGTTCATCAACCTGTAGGGTGTCGCGACGCTGCCTCAGGGCAGTCTTACGCGCCTGCTCGGCAGCGGAGAATTCGGAATTTTCTGGAGCGTCAGTTTGCGTCTCACCAGGGACGTCTCCCTCCGGCAGCAAAATTGATGAGTTGGGATTCCAGCGACTGGCAATCCACCAGACGAGGCCCACCGAACCAATCAGCAATAGCACCCCCAATAAGGCCTGCACACAGCCCCCCGTCACCGGCGACTTCGCCGACTGGCGTGGCTGACGCGGTTGACGCGCTGGCGGTGCCACCATCGTGCTCGGGGGCACGGCACCGGCCCCCGGTGCCACAGCCACAGTGCGTTCACTTTGGCCACTGCCCGCCGCATATTCAGACACGGCATAGGTATCAGGGTAGGTCAGCGCCTGGGTCACCGCCGCCGCTGATGAGTAGCGATCGCCCACGCGCGGGGCCAACATGCGATCGAGCACCTTTGTCAGCCGCGGACTGAGCGAAACGGCCTCTTGCCAGCGCCAGCGTTTGTTGTAGCGATCGTACAAATCGTCTGGCCCTTGCCCCGTCAACAGCACCAGCGCCGTCACCGCCAGCGCGTAGAGATCTGCACTGGGGGAAACCTGGCCCGATTCGAGCTGCTCTTCGGGCGCATAGCCGACCTTGCCTAACCGCGTAGGTGGCCCCCCAGCACCAACCTGCTGCTGTACCGCCGTCACCAGCTGCTTGACTCCACCAAAGTCAATTAAGACGGGCAACCCATCCATATTGCGCAAAATCAGATTGTCGGGCGCGATATCGCGGTGGATGACGCCGATACCGTGCAAATAAGACAACACCGGCAGCAGCTTCTGCAGCAGCTGAATTACCTCCGGTTCAGAAAATCGATAGCCCGCATTCAGGCGAGTTTCTAACAGTTCTTGATAGGTGGGGCCTTCGACGTAGTCCTGCACCAAAAACAGTCGCCCGTGGCCCCGCGCCTGCACCCGCAGCAGCTCGCGAAAGCGCGGGATTTGGGGATGGTTGAGCTGATAGAGCACATCGGCTTCGCGCTCAAATAGCTGCTTGGCCTTTTGCAGCGCCCCATCGTCATTAACTTGCGGAAAAAACTCCTTCAGCACACACAGTTCGTTAAACCGATTCACATCTTCAGCTAAGTAGGTGTAGCCAAAGCCGCCCCGACCCAGCTCTCGCAAAATATGGTATCGACTGCCCAAGAGATTTTGGGGGCTGCCCATGCCGCCAATGGTCATCGTGCTGTCTCCCGACTTTGCTGTGTGAAATGCTGTGTGAAGCGTACCGCACCCCACGACCCTTGGCTCAGATTTTCAGTCGCGCCTAGAGTGATTCCTGGTCAATGAGAAGTGTTACCGCCCATTCAGTCATATCCATTCGGTAACAGAAGCTGTCGATCGCCGCTCCCCCGCCCAAGCTATCCCTTATCCACAAGTGGCTATACGCTTGCCACGGCAAGACTTTCAGAGGTCAGTTGTGATGGCTGTCGGGGCTGCATAACTTCACCCAGTCTCTCCTGATGCTTGGCGAAGCCTGCCCAGAAGGCTTAGGAGAGGAACCGAAATCCTGCTTCATTGAGGCCCAATCATCGGTAAGATGTACAATAAACCTCTCCTTGTGAAGGAGAGGTGCCGCAGTCGGTGAGGATAGACAGCTCACGCGT
>CALCPB010000401.1 GCA_937897665.1 uncultured Halomicronema sp.
GCCCCCTTTTTTGTGGCGCAGCCTGCCCGGAGGGCGTAGGGGCAGCGACAGCGGGGGATCTGCCATTCTCGCTGAGTTCTAGATGATGTGTATAAGCAGTGGCATGCTAGAAAGCAGCACCCCTTTTCTCGCCCCTAACGACCCAAGCATCTGTAAGCATTGAGGCTGTCTTGTGAAAACGCGTCTGCTGGCCCAACGTAAATCTCGCACCCCCATGGCGGAGCGGGCAGAAGCGGCTGACCCGGCACAGACGTCGGCGAAATCGCAGCCATTACAAACCAAAGCTGACGGTGACAATGCCCCCAGCCTGCCGCTACAGCTAGAACGTGCCAACACCTTGGGGCATAGTTTGGCGCAATTTACGGTGCAGCCCGCCCTGGTCATGGGTGAGCCGGGCGACAAGTATGAGCAAGAGGCCGACGTGATCGCCTCGCAGGCGGTGCAGCGCCAACCCCGAGAAGACGATGCCCCCACTGTGCAACGCGAGCCGTCCGATCTGTCGGCTGCTGGGGATATGTCGGCGATCGCGACGGCAGTACCTGAACCGATGACGGAAATGGCGTCCGCCCCGGATGTCGCGGACCCGGCCAGTGAACTGGATACTGGTGAGACTCTGTCTGCTGATGGCATGACGGATGCCCTGACCGACACGATGGCTGGCGAAACCGCTGGGATCGCGGATGGTGGTTAAGGCGATTTAGCCGATGCAGAGACTGAAATTCCAGAACCTACTGACCTTGCGGGCGATCTCGATGCGGGCAGTGAAGGTGCGGCCCCCAATTCCATTGAAGGGCAAATTCAAGCCGCCATGGCCAGTGGTGGGGAATCGTTGCCCGACGACACCCAAAGCTGGTTGCGCCGGAGTCTGGGCATGGTCAATCCAGAGGCGATCGTCATTCACGATGACAGCGAAGCCCACGACCTGTGCGATCAACTCGCAGCCCTCGCCTTTACTACTGGGAATCACATCTTTTTTGCAGCGGGGGAATACGACCCCGATAGTGATGCGGGCCGCGAACTGATTGCCCACGAAGCCGTCCACACCATGCAGCAAGGGGCCATTGAGGGCGGTGCCGAGGCCGAGGCTGACCTCGATGAGGGTGCCACCGACGCTGAAGAAGCCGAGGTCACAAATGATTTACTCGGCGAACTCGGCATTGACGACTCCGCCAGTGCCGAGGATGCCGACATTGATCACGTGGCCGTGCAGGCGCAGCACCTGCAGCGAGCCGAGTGGGACGAAGATGAGACTGACGGACAAACTGCCGACAGCACCAGTACTGCCGATGCGGAAAGTGCTGCCGATGGGTCTGACTTGGGAGGCCACGATGATGCCGTCGCCAGTGAAGAGAACGCCCTCGATGCCATTGACCCGGTGGCTGCAGCCAACAAACCGGCCCTCCCCACCCGCTTACCGGAACCCGTGGAGATGCCCGATGTGGGCGAAGCCGTCGATCGCCAAGATGTCGGCGCGATCGATGCGATCGGTGCTGGTTCCCTGAACGAAAGCTTGGAAATTCTCACGGAATTTAGCCTGCTGGGCAGCTTGGAGAATGCCGGTCTGGAGGAAGGCTTCTTTAATGAAGTGGCCGCCGATAGCCTGCTGGTGCAGCGGGATACGGAGGAATCCGCAGGCTTCGTCGAAAGCACGGTGGTCGATGACACCGAGCCTTACCCCGACTGGGCCAAAGTTGAGGGCGATGATTTTGGTACCCAACTGGCGCAAACCTTGGTGGTGGGGCAAACTGCCGGGGCTGTTTACGACGTTTATGACACCTTTGCCAGCGTTGCGGATGAAACCAATGGCTTTGGGGTCGCCGCCGCCATCTTGGAAGGGTTTTGCACCATCCTCCAGGTCATCACCAACATCTTGGACTTAATCGGCCTGACGCTGGCGCTGGTGAGTCTGGTGTTGCTCATTGCAGCGGGAATTTTAGCGATCGGTCTGCCTTGGACGGCGACTGCTGTCGCGACCCTGCTGAGCTGGGCCGCCAACATCATGAATGCGGCCATCCAAATTGACAAGATTGTGCTGGTGTTCATTCTCTGGCGCATGCTGTTCCGCGCCTTGTCCATTGGCCTCCGCATTGCCTCCGTGTTCTACGAAGGGGGCAATTGGGACGATGCCTGGGATGCCGTCCAAAGTCAGGTGATGGCGTTTGGTCTCGATGCCGCGCGGGCAGCCCTGGCGGTCTTTAGCTACGGCGGTGTCAATCCCACAGCAGGGGGCGGGTTTATCAGTACTGCTGGCACGGCTACCAGTTCTATCGCGATTTCCACCGCTGGTAAGGCGGCCTATTGGGGCGTGTTCTTTGGAGGCATTGCGGCGCTCAAGACCGAAACCGTTGCGGGGGGCTTAGATGACGCCCCTGGGGCGATTTCCGAGGGGGCCGACAATTTTAATGACAGCGACACCATGGATTCCTACGATGGTGGGTCGATGGCCCAGGCCAGAGAAGACTCAGCCATGATGGCCCAGCTGGAAGAACGGCAAGAAGATCTCGAAGACGCCCAGGATGAGGCCGAAGACTCGGAGACGGATGCTGATTTGCCGGAAATTCCTGAGGATGCGCCGTTTGAAGTGTCTGATGCGGCCGCCAACACGGCTTACCTCGCGATGGGTGAAGGCTATCTCGCCATTCGCGAAATTGAGCTGATGGATATTATTGCCAGTCGTCAGGTGCAAGCCGAGCGCATGCACGGTTACCAGACGGGGTTAGCGTCTAACCAAGCCAGTGTGCAAGGCGCTGAAGATGTCTTTGGCGCCCATAACCAACTGAATGAGGCAGCCATTGAACAGGGTGCCCCCGCTGGTGAGGAAAGTGCTGCTGGCGCTGGACCGATGAATGATACGGGTTCTGAGTTAAAAGGTCAGCAGGGCATGATCAAGTCGGGCGGCAAAATGGGTGAATCGCAAGGGGCAGATGCCGCAGCCACCCAAGCGGGGCCATCGGCTCAGCAAGACGCTGACCAGGGGCCCAAGTCAGCCGAACAGTCTGGGCAAGGTGCGGTCAAAGGTGAACAAGAAGCCGCGAGCAATATCAAAGACAACGAAAAGAAAATTGGCGAAGCGGAGGCCTTGAAGCAAGATACGGCTAATACCCAAGACGATTTGGATAAAGCCCAAATCTACAATTCTGCAGAGCTAGAGCGGTTGTTTGCGGAACTGGCCAATGTGCAAGCCGCCGCCGATGTCGCCACGGCTGCCCGTGAGGAAGAAGAAGACCGCCGTGCTGATGCGATCGCGGAACTCTTTGACTGGACCCAAGATCACCAAGATGCCGTCGAAGCTTTTTTCCTCGATGATGCCGAAGAGGACGAGGATTTTGAAGTCGAGGACGACGATGACGCCGCAGAAGATGACACCGAAGAGGAAGACAGCAGCGACCTCCTCGCCGCCTTTTACGAGTGGTTATCGGAAGCGACTGAACCCATGCGTGATGATGTTGAAGCCGAAGAAGAAAACGACGTCGCTTTGTATGCCTAACGGAAATGCTCAGCGGTCGCCAATACCTTCTAACACTGTAGAAATTTTCGTTGAATCCGCTGTGCCAGATTTGTTAGACCGTGCTCAAGATTGATTTTCGTTGCAACCTTTACTTGTCTACTAGATAGTAATTGAAATGCCTAAAACAACTGACGTAGCTATAGCAATCCGTAGAAAGGTCAGGTCGTTTAAAGTGGGTGTGAGTTTGGAGAA
>CALCPB010000402.1 GCA_937897665.1 uncultured Halomicronema sp.
GGCTTCGATCTCGCGGTCCTCACAGTGCCTGAAATCGGATCTATCCAGGAATTTCAACAGTTTGTTGCGCGTATCCGCTCGATCGAAGATGAGGAGTTAGTCGAAGATGAAGAGCTAATGGAGACAGTTCTTCGATACTATCCCACACTGATTGATGCTAAAAACCTCGCGATTATGGCAGCTGCTGATCAAATGCTTCTAAAAGTCAACGATGAAGAAGCTATCTTTGACCTTCACGCGGTGAAGTTCAAAGAGTTTCGGAACTATAGGTTCTCCAGTGATGAGGCTCAAGCTCAATTTGAACTTTACGCAGAAGAGCTTTCTCAGCATCCGATCAAACAAGTCCGTTCCCTTCCGGAAGGCCACGACCTGCTGATAGCCACAGTTTTTACCGCAATAGCACAGGCCCCAGAGGACATGCACATGGACCTCGTGCAAAATCTGTTCGACTACATCGATGAATATGGCGTAAATGAGGTGACTGCTGACATCACTGAAAGCATTTCCCTGATGTACGACGCAGACAGTTATCCCAACCTGACACCGGTGCTCTTTCAAGGGCTCGCTGAGCGTTTCGAGCAAGCTCCAAACTTTCAAGAGATTGCTACTCGGTATCGCGCGCAAGCTGAAGCGCTAACAGATAATTAGGGTCTTTCCCACAAGGGCTACAGACTCCTTGAATAGCATGTCAGCCAGCCTCATAAGAACTTATTTCTGGGGCTGGCGACGCTTTAAACGGCTCTGAGATACGCGTACGAGCCAGAGCTAATTCAGTGTAATCAGCGCCAAATCAGAATGGGTTGATTGTCACTGGCAGTCTCTTGATGACCTTGATAGAAGCCCTTCAAAGTGTCCCCGACTATCGCAAAGCCCGGGGTGAACGCCAACCGCTATGGATCATGTTCGTGACTATTGTGATGGGTAACTTAGCGGGCTACCGAGTAAGCGTATCGGCCAATCATTGGCAGTATTGGTGTCAGTTATCGCTTTAAATAGAGGATTACATCATGATTAAAACCAGACTATCCGCTACAGGTTATGTCATATTAAGCATCACGGTTGTTGGGTCTAACTTTTTTGTACCAAATTTTCGCGGCTTTGATGACAGCCTTTTTCCTGTCCCACAGCCTGATGCCTTGCTTGTACCCGCTCCATATGCGTTTGCGATATGGGCGGTTATTTATCTCTGGCTGATTGTAAGTGCCATATGGGGCTTCATCAAAAAATCTGACGATGATGAATTCCATGCTATGCGCGTGCCAATGCTGGTCTCACTGGGTGTTGGCACATTTTGGCTTCCTGTGGCAGCAACAATTCCCATTGCTGCCACTGTAATGATTTGCGTGATGTTACTCGGCGCAATACTAGCCGTTTATAGATCACCACAAAAGTATGGCAAGTTTGCTGCGCTTCCTATTGGCCTGTATGCCGGATGGCTATCCGCCGCGTCATGCGTGTCCGTTGGTGTCGTAATGACCGGATATGGAATCTTGAGTCAAACGCTGGCTGCGTATACCTTCATTACATTAGCAGCCATCATAGGTTTTACAGTCCAATACACGCTTAACCGCGCACCGACTTATGGTGTCGCCGTGATCTGGGCACTTATTGCTTTGGTCGTTGGCACATATGGGGTTAATGCGAATGTTGCATATCTTGCGGCGGCTGGAGCCATTGCAATGTTATACCCAACATTTAAAGCGTCACGATCAAAAGCCTAAGGGGTTTCTACCTAAAAGCATCTGCCTTCTGGCGATCAGGGTTGATTCAGTATGATGTTAGAAAAAGCAGAATGGGGAGGCCGATGTAATGTTCTCTCCATGACGTTGCTAGAAGCACTTCAGAGCGTGCCAGATTACCGCAAAGCACGAGGCAAACGGGTGATGCTTGTAACTGCCGTGATGGGCACTTGGCAGGCTATTAGGGGAATCGCCCACTAGCAGCGTTCACCGAGCGCTACGGGCAAAAAATCGCTGAGTTGTTAGGTGTTGAGCCGAGTGCAATGCCGTCCTACTCGACGTTCCGCCGAGCCCACTTAAACTACGAAGGTATCAATAAGCTCAAGACCCGTGACGAAATTATAGATCAACGTGGTGTGCCGTAGGCTTCGAAGGATTAATTGATTTTGTGCATAGAGCTGCGCCACGAAATCAATTCATTGAAGAGGTCGTTCGGGAAGAGGCCAAAATGTTTCCGAAGCAAGCCTTACGAGAATTGATTGCTAATGCCTTAGTACATCAAGACTTTTTGGCTACAGGCACTTCAGTGATGATAGAAATGTACAACGAGCGAGTAGAAATCTCTGATCCTGGAATTCCCCCGATTCAAGTCGAACGTTTTATTGATGAATATCGTTCCCGTAACGAACAACTCGCCGACATCATGCGCCGCTTTGGTATCTGCGAAGAAAAGGGGAGCGGTATTGACAAAGTAATTGATGCCGCAGAGGTTTACCAGTTACCAGCTCCCGACTTTCGAGTAGGTGAGACTCGCACTACAGCTGTATTATTTGCCTATCAAGATTTTGCCGACATGAGTAAAACAGATCGAATTCGAGCCTGTTACCAACATTGTTGTCTGCTCTATGTAAGCAATCGGCAAATGTCTAACCAAACGCTGAGAGAACGCTTCCGCCTAAGCTCTAACCAGACAGGTGCTGCTTCTAACATCATCAGAGCACCCAAAGATGCCGGGTTGGTCAAATCAGCTACCTCTGACTCGGAATCTACTCGATATGCTCGCTACCATCCGTTTTGGGCAAGGCTGGACAGACTGATTGGCTATACTTCCTTTGGCTCTCTTGGTCTAAGGACAAATCAGCCATGGGCAACCACAACGTCATGTAGTTGACTCTCTAAAAAGTGCTTCAAAGCAAATCCTTGTTTATCCTCACCAAACGCTGTAACCCTTTTGGGTCAAGCTAAAAAGTGCTTCAAAGCAAATCGGCATAATGCGCCACGCCAACTCTAAAGCCGTTTCATTAACGTCCTGCAACCGCAATCTCTATACGTGCTCGTCGACATCGCTTACACCACAGACGCGATGAGTCGGCGAGATCGGGCAGCCCAGCAGAGCCACATCTTTAAACGCATAGCTAAAACTAAATGGAGCTAAGCGGATTCGAACCGCTGACCCCTTGAATGCCATTCAAGTGCTCTACCAACTGAGCTATAGCCCCGTCCAATGCGATATTTATCTTGCCCTGCTAAGGCAGCTAGCGTCAAGCTCTATAGAGAAATTAACGATACCCCACCGCTGAAACACGTTAGAGTCAGGGCAGTTCGATCGCAGTCCTCTTCCCCGCACGTATGGCCTCTCCTGAACCCCCAACAAATCAACCGGTTGATGTGGATGCTTTGATCCTTCAGCTCCGGCGTAAACAGGGTGGCTGGGTGACATGGGGCAACGCCTGTCAAACCTTGCAAAAGTCGGGGATGAACCCGCAAAAAATCTTTGAAGAAACGGGTTTTGAGGCCACTCAACAAAATCAGGTGATTGTCGCCGCTCAGGTGTTTGCGTCTTTAGTGAAAGCTGCCGCCCCTGAATCTGTACAGACCCACTTTCAGCAGCGAGGTAGCGATATCTTGTATGAGCTGCGAGTGTTGGCCCAAGGCGATCGCGTCCGCGCCGCCGAACTCGCACTGCAGCACGGCTTAGATGCCGACACGATCAAAGACGTCGTCAAAGCGCTCAAAGAATATTCTTACCTCAAAGAGCCACCCGCTGGGTTTACCGGCACTGGGGGCGATGCCGTCGCCTATCACGCCTGGATCGCGGCTGATTGCCCAAGCGCTGCGATTTGCTACAAGCGACAGTGCCCGCCAACAGGTAGAGCAACTGCTCACCGACTTTAGCGTGGTGAAATCGCGGCCCGCACCGACACTGCCCGCCTATCGGCTTGAGACGGATTCCGAACTTCCCCTGCTGATTCCCCTCGTGGGGGAATTGCCTCTGAGTACTGATGATTTTCAAGCGGTGCCGGTGGTCGTGCCCGAAGCGCCCTTTGGCACGGTGAAATGTGCCGGGCCGTCAGCTTGGGCCCCCCTGCCGGGTTGGCAAGTGCTATTGACGGCAGAAGACCCCCTCGCTATTTTGGCCAAGCCCAATCAGCTGCCCAATGTGCAAAACCCAGACAAACCTGAACCGGTCCTGCAGGTGGTCGATAGCGCTGAACGCGCCAGGGATGTTTACAGCTAC
>CALCPB010000403.1 GCA_937897665.1 uncultured Halomicronema sp.
ACGAGGAACTGGTGGGCACCGACGGCAATGACTTTTTAGATGGGCTGAGAGGTGATGACATCTACACCGGCGGGGCCGGGGCCGATCAGTTTGTCTTTGACCTCACCCAGGGCGTTGACACCATTACCGATTTTGAGTTTGGCGTTGACCAGATTAGTCTCGGCGGCCTGACGCCCGACGGCGTCAAGTTTTTTGAGCTAGGTAACGACACGCTGGTGCTGACTAACAGCAACGAGCTGCTGGGGGTTGTCCAGGGTGTCACCAGTCTTGATAACACCGTCTTTGCTTAGCGCAGGCGGTTTATTAGAGCTAGCAGAGGGGCCATAGATTGGCCCCTCTGCAGTAGGGAAGCGGATTCTACGAGCAAAGTTTTCGTTCGTAGGGTTTTAGCCATTTCCCGAACCAACTAAAAAGCCAATGCTCTGTCAGGAGCATTGGCTGCCCGATGAATTCCTGGCGCCGAGTTTCAGCAAAGCAGCCAGGAAACGTTTCACCGTTGTCTATAAGGTATCAAAATCATGACGACTCCAGTCGTATCATTTCAGACCGTTACCGGTACGTTTGACGGTCGACGAGATGAAAATCGCGATCGCATTCTCGCGCCTGAACTGGTGGAATTTCTGGGCGATCAGCCTGGGGCCAGCGTCCTTAACTTAGCGTTCACTGTGGCTGGCGAGATGCCCGCTGGCGGCGTCGAAGTTGTGCTCAATGTGGCTAGCAACTTTGCCGACTACTTTACGCGGTTGGGGCGATCTCCCTTTGGCGGCGGCGGCGAAGTACTGGGGGCCGTGTATGCCGAAGATGGCGTCACTCCTACCGGTATTAAGGTTTTGCTGACCAGCCCCAATGCCCTCTTTTCGCTGAACGTGGCGGAAACCGATGAGGCGGAAACCGATGGGCCAGAGACCCTAGAATTTTCTCTAGCCGAGGGCGATGGCTACAGCCTTGACCCAGCCGCTACTGCCTCCACGGTTACCTTGTATGACACCCTGGCCGATGTGCCTGATTTAGGCACCGGGCCGCAGGTCGGATTAAGCATTGATCAAACGGCACTAGTAGAAACTGACGGGACCGAACTGACTCTCACCTTTGACGTCGAGGGTGACATTCCCGAGGACGGCGTGTTGGTCTATGTCGATAGCGGCGTCCGCGCAGCCGTTGGTGAGTTCAACATTTTTGGGGCCGAGGTGAACGGGGGGATTTTGCCCCCGCCTAACTTTGCCGCCAGTGGCTTCTATTTCACCGTTTTAGAAGCTGGGGCCAGCATTAAGCTGACGGTGCTTGATGAAACCACCAATCCTCAAATTGATCCGGCAGACGCCGTTGAGGGGATCGAAAGCTTTACCTTCTCAATTGTGGAAGGCCCTGGCTATACCATTGATGCCGCTGCCGCGGCGGTCAGCTATACCATTGCGGACGATGCCGATGCTGTGCCGTTGGTCAGCCTCAGCACCTCCCCGGACGTTCTGGTCGAAGCGGAAGGCACTGTTTCGGTGCATACCTTCGAGGTCAGCACGGCCCCCCCGGCTGATGGAATCACCGTCACCGTGGACGCTCCCAACTTGAGCGAATTTGACCTCTCGCAGATTGCGGTCACCGGCGGGGCGATCGCTGGGGTCAATGCCGCTGGCACTGGCTTCGATTTCACCATTACCGATCAGACTGCCACGATTGAGTTGCCGATCGCGGCTGACGGCGTGGAAGAAGGCATTGAAACGGCCACCTTTACGCTGCAGCCGGGCACGGGCTATCTGGTCAGCCCCAACGACGACGGCGGCGAATTCACGCTGAGCGATACGCCCATTGCGTCACCTCCGAGTGACTCCGAAAGCAATGACACGATTGCGACGGCAGTAGCCACGGGCTTAACCGCTGACAACAGTTCGGTGTCAATTGCAGGCGAGCTGGCCCAGCAGCGCAACCCGGCCATTGATCGCACCGAAGATGTCGACATGTACTCGGTGTATCTCGCCGCCGGAGATGTGC
>CALCPB010000404.1 GCA_937897665.1 uncultured Halomicronema sp.
GCTGTGCTTGGCAGGCAAGGGCAATCGCTACAACAATTAAAGGGATTTCGCCCTCGCCGAACAGGCGCACCCTTTCACCAAATTCACTTACTATTCAACGGAAGCGGAGGGATTCGAACCCTCGAGAGAATTAACTCCTCTACCTCCTTAGCAGGGAGGCGCTTTCAACCGCTCAGCCACGCTTCCAAGGAGTGTCTCAAAGAGACAGCTTGGTTATTATAGCCCCCGATTGTCTGCAGCGTAACCCCTGGCATTAGAAGAATCGAGGTGCGGCACCAATCTCCGACCTTCCCGTTGGGCGGTGCGATGTGGTTGGTCTGAAGAACCGGTTGAGCCACTGTGCGGCGATGCTGACGGCGGCATTGGCAGACGACACTGACAACTTTCGCCACTGACACTTTTTGCTCGGCTGGAGTAGGCTTTGCCGACGTCAGCTCAGGATGCACTAAACCGAGGCGGGCTGAGGGACCGTCTGTCCGCTCAAGATATCGCCAATGGTGGCGAGCGATCGCGCATCGGTCACCATGAGCGGATGTCCGAGCACCGGCAGTTGAATCATCCGACCGACGGCCAGCTGAGAGCTGTTAGCGGGCACGATCATCAAGTCATAGGGGGTCCATATAGAAGTGAACTCAACCTGCTGTAGTTCATCCATCGTCTGGTTCAGGTCTTGCAAGAAGGCGCTATTGGGTCGCATCTGACTTGCCCCCGGATTTTGTCGCAAATACCCCGTCCACGTCCCGTTGTGAGGTGCTGAAAGCGTGACGAATCGCCGCACTCGCCGCCAGCCCCCCAATCGTTGAATGTAGTAGCGGCTGACCATGCCGCCCATGCTAAACCCGACAATATCGATCGCGGCGGCGTCAGCCAGATGGCAATCGATATACTGCTGCACCTGCTGCGCTAGGTGATCTAAACCGACATCCCCGTTGCTCGGCTGGAGATTGAGCGGGTGGATAGCCGACCAGCCGCGATCGCCCAAATAGGCCACCATCTTGTCAAAGATCCGGGCGGTGTCATCAATGCCCGGCACCAGCAGAATTGGATTTTGAGGAGAGTTTGTCATGCCATCATGCCCGCAGATGTGTGGAAGGTTTCAAGACATCTTTACGATACTCATCCCATCAGCGATCGCCAAAAGCGGCTGTGACAGTTTTTAGACAGTTTGACTAGCTTCGTTCACAGCCTCATCATTCTTTTAAAAGATTGCCATGGTGATCACTGGCGACCCATGAAGATTGCTAACCACGTGGTGATCGTTAAGAAGAGGTTTCAGTATTGGTATCTTGGGCAGAAATCATGCGCGAAAATATGCGACAGGCCTCGATCTCTTCTTTGCTCCAAAGCTTTTGTTCATAGGCTTGCGCCGCTTGTTCGGGAGATTGACCGGGCGCAATGAGATTATATTCGACATTCTCAGCGTGAATGGCAAAGGTCACCTGAAAAACCTCTAAAAAGTTGATCACCCAGCTGCACTGATCGCGCGGAAACTGCTCATAATATCGAATTAAATCGGCGATTCTTGCTTCTAGATAGTGGTGTGAGCTTTTAGAAATCAGCACCAGCTTGAGCAGCAAAATGGCCAATAAGATCGAGCTGCTCTGCGAGAGCAATAAGGTGAATAGGGCCGAGGGCGATCGCTGATCTTCCGTCATTAAGCAGTCAATCATGCGGTTGCAGGTGCGCAGCTGCAGAGAGGTGTCCACCTGATCCTGATCGCGTTCTAGGTAGAGCTGATCGAGCTTTTGACTGAGATGCTGTCTGAGAGTCTTGACGACTTCAGGCTGTTTGACCGAGTAGGTGAGATATTCCACCAAGCTCTTTTTGAAGTTAGCGTAACTGAGGTCTTTACCCTGCTCAAGAAAGAGACGCGCTAAATTTTTATAGCCAAATTGCCCTTTGCGGGCCACGATGGCCTTAATCAACCGCAAGGCCCCTTCGCCCAGCACCGTGGGATTTTTGGGTTGATTTTCACTATCTACAGAGTTTTGATGAGAATGGGCCGTATACAAGGCCAGCTCCATTTTGTAGCGGTCTTTGAGCTTGCGCGATAGGGCTCTGGCCGCCTCTCTTTGCTCAACCGGATTTTCGGCATTGGTGTATTGCGGCACGAGCAGATAAGAGGTGTAGCGCGAAGTCCAAGGGCCCGTATCAATTTCGCCCGCAAAGCGCGCAACGAATAGTTTAAGCTCCTGAAAATCACCACTCTCAATGAAGTCGAGCATCCACTCACGCAGGCGTCTGAGCGTGGGTGAGACGGTATATCGAAATAGATTGGGCTGATCAAACTGATCGACTAACGCTTGAATGGAGTTGTATTGGCGGGAGACTTCCCAGTTGTTGATCAGAATGTAGCAAGACCGCTTCAGCGTATTGTGAAATTCATTTTCATCGTTGCTAAACAGCAGCGTATACATCGCGGCCGAGACGTCGGAGCTAGCGGTTTCGCCATACTCAAAAAAGAGCTGCTGAAACTGGTTAAGAACGTCCTCTGGCTCCCATTGCTTAACAATGCTGAGCAGAAAGCTATAAATGTTTTCTTGAGCATCTCTCAGGGTCAATCCTGACCGCCGAGAACGCTTAGAACCTTGCTCTTGGCTATGATCCAACACAGAATTTGCAACCCCTGCCATGCGAATACCTAATCCCCAAAGTGGCCCTCTGTGAACTTAGAGGCCTTAAACAATCAGCAAACATGGCTGATCACGTCGAGACCCGAGCGATTTCACGAAAATCACAGGGTACTGCGACCTGATTCTACAAGCTCAGTACAACGAGCTGTAGAGGTGTCTTCAGCCTGGGCAAGACTGATTCCGCTCAAAAGATCCGTAAAGTTGCGGATAAACTTCAAACAAAGAGAACTTTCAGAGAAAATCTGGGCGATTTGCGATCGCAAAAATCAGCGACCGCCCATGTTCCTTATAAATGGAGGTGTACAGCTAATCAAAGATGCAAAACTATGGATGGTATCTAGGGACCCATGAGGGATTTACGGAGATCCCTTCTTTCAAGATTATTATCTAGAGTCAATTTTTTCAATGAATGGGGGCGGAGGGACTTGAACCCTCACGACCGTTAAAGTCAACGGATTTTCATCCTCCCGCAGCTTTCGCTGCTGCCGAAAACCAGTCTTGCGAGTGATTTTGGCTTTGAGAATTGGACCCTCCCTTTACCCTCGTCGTTAACGTTAGGGTAGCTCCCGTCGGGCCTCTGCACCTTCCAACGAAGAACAGCGTCGCCGCTATAATCCGCTGGCTTGGCTCAGGATTGCCTTGTCCGCTGGCGTGGCCGTTCACCGTCCAGCCCAATCGGATTTAGGTTTCCCTGAGTTTGAGAGCTTCCACTTAACAGATTTCTCCGCTAAGGCTC
>CALCPB010000405.1 GCA_937897665.1 uncultured Halomicronema sp.
GTAGAGGCCACCCTGAGAGGGAATTTTGATCACGTTTGGGATGACGGATTTCAGCTCAATGCGAGCAATCGTTCGATCACAGTTGATGCCTATAATCTCTGTGGCGATAATACGGCCAGCTCCATTGCCGTGGATGAAGAAGTGACTGTAACGGGTGAATTTGAGGGTAGAGAGTTTGATGCTTTCTCCATCGAAAATTCCAGTGGTGACACGGTTTGTAATTCCCAAAATGATTATGAAAACGGTTGATTAGCTAGGGATGTTATCGCGGTTTTCGTCATATCTTTAATCAAGTGAAATTGTTCTCTTGGGTGAGGGTCTTGACTGGCGGCACCCATGACTGAGGAGACTGGTTTTTAGCCTGCTGTGAGAGTTTGCTCGAAGCTCAATCGCCCGGCTCCTATCTGCTGGACTGCGTCGATGAAGGCAGCACGTCAATCTGCTTAAACTCCGTCCAGATGCCCCCTTCATCGCCCAATTCACAGTATCCCACCACGCGAATCGTCATCCCTGTTTGCAGAAACCCATCAGGTTCAGCATGGGGGAGCTTGAGGATAAATCCTCGGGGTTCTGGGCGGCTGCGCTTTGGCTTTTGACGCGGCCAAAATTTTCTGAACCACTGCAACAGCCATCGCCAAAACCGTTTTCTCAACTGGGCAGGAGGAGGTGGGGCGCGATGGGGTAGTGTTACTTCAGTGGGTAGGGACTCAGGGCTCCAACTCCTAGGAGCAGCAGGGTCGCGGTCGAAAGCGAGGTGAGTCGTTCGCAACAGCACCTGGTAATGGGCGGGAAAGGTGCGATCGCAGCCCTGCATGCTTGACTTGCCGGGGAGAGCTGGTTCCTGATGCTCGGGTACCCAAGTGATCGATACAATCTGCCCGGCCATCGTCCAAGGGCCAACGGGGGCTATGGGTGACAAAATCGTCCTCCTCTGAGTCACAAAGTCTCTGGCAACAGATGAACGATACAGGCATCGATCACGCCGATTCGCCAACTAAGATAGCCCTTCTGACTGCAACCGTCATCCAGTAGCATCAGACATAGCGGGTCTTGTTGATACCGGGCACGGGTTGCTGAATGATGAATAATCGAGTCACCTTCGGGATCGTGCTCCTCAGCGTTTTGGGTGCTGTGGGTTTTGGCCTCAAAACCTGGCAAGCGCGCAGCCAGGTCTATGAATTGGTGCTGGCCTCGGGCAGCAAAACGGGGGAGTATTTCGCTTTTAGCGAAGCCTTTGCTGATGTCGTGCGGCTCAATCATCCCCACATTCAAATCACGGTGCGGGAAACTGCCGGTTCTGCCGAGAATATGGGGCTGCTGCGCGATGATGGGGCACAGTTAGCCTTGGTGCAAAGCGATACGCCGGTGGAACGGCCCGTGCGGGCGATCGCCCGACTCTTTCCCGAAATGTTTCATCTGCTGGTGCGCAAAGATGCCAACATTCAAACCGTGGCGGACTTGCGCGATCGTCGCCTGGCGCTGATGCCCGAGGGGAGTGGCTCCTATGCGTTGTTTTGGCCGCTAAGTGAGCACTATGGTCTCACCGCTGAAGATTTTCAGATCACGCCTCAATCCCCCGATGAGGCCGAGCAGGCACTGGCTACCGGCGAGGTTGATGCCCTATTTCGCGTGATCACCCTCGGCAATCCGTCGATGAAAACCGTTTTGCAAAATGAGGCGATCGAACTACTCGCGATCGATCAGGTGGATGCTTTACGCCTTTCTCTGCCTTATTTAGAGGCGCAAACGATTCCCAAGGGTACCTACGATGGGGGGCGGCCTCTGCCCGCTCGCGATTTGCCGGTCGTCGCAGTCAATGCCGTGCTCGTAATTCACGAAGACCTGCCCGATGAGGTCGCCCATGCCCTGACGCAAACGCTATACACCCATCGCAATGAACTGGTGAGCCGGTATCCTCGCGCGGCCCTGATTCGCTTACCCGATTCGGGCAACGATTTAGGCCTGCCGCTGCATTCGGGGGCGCAGGCTTTTTACGATCGCGACCAGCCCGAGTTTATTGTCGAATATGCCGAACCGATTGGGCTTTTACTCTCAGTCTCGGTGCTGTTGGGGTCTGGGCTTTGGCAGTTCAAGATTTGGCTGAAGGGTAAGCAAAAAAATCGCGCCGATGTCTACAACGTGGAGCTGTTGGATTTGATTGACCAGATCAACCGGACTGAGCAGATCGAGCAACTGCAACAGCTGCGCGGCAAATTGTTCACTATGCTCAAAGAAGTCGTGTCTGATCTCGACAATGATTTGATTTCAGGCGACTCCTTTGAATCGTTTACCTTCCCTTGTGAAATCGCGATGAACACGCTGCGGCATCAAGAAGATTTACTCGTCAAAGACCTCAACACTAACCCGTCATTGCCCTCCCCGATGTCTTGACCGCTATGGATGGGAAAAAGCTCACAGCCGTCATGGGTCATCACGCAAAAGCGTTGCTCAAACTGCTGGCGGGATAAAGCCGCGCTCGCCCGGCCCTCCCGGATGGGGTTTGGTAAGGTATCACATAGCTGGAACTGACCTCCTCGGTGCCAGATGTCAGGATTTTCAAGGTTGATTTTTCCTAGACTGGAACCAAGAGGACATTCCGGTCAGGTTTTGCCCTACCGCCCCAGCCTCTCAAACGGATACCGCAACGGCGCATACATACTACTGAAATGACTTCTGAAATAACTTCAGATATCTTGCCTGAGTCTCAATCTGTAGAAGCGACTGCAGCAGCGCCTACCAAACCAACATTCAACCTGTTTCAGCTGTGGAATATGAACGTGGGCTTTTTGGGCATCCAGTTTGGCTGGGGGCTACAGATGGCCAACATGAGTTCCATTTTTGAGCATCTTGGGGCGAGTGCCCATGCCATTCCCATCCTCTGGCTGGCGGACCCTTTGACCGGGCTCATTGTGCAGCCCATTATCGGCAACTTAAGCGACTACACCTGGGGGCCTCTAGGCCGCCGCCGCCCCTATTTATTGATCGGTGCGATTTTGGCCTCAGTGGCGTTGATCTTAATGCCCCACTGCTCTGCCCTGTGGATGGCCGCTGGGCTGCTGTGGCTGTTAGACACCAGTGCCAATATCAGCATGGTGCCATACCGTGCCTTTGTCGGCGATC
>CALCPB010000406.1 GCA_937897665.1 uncultured Halomicronema sp.
TCAAAATGTCCAGGGACTCATCGGAGTCTTACCGGGCGACGGTTTCAACGTCCAGATCACCACTGATCGCGAGAACTTGGCGGGTCTTTTGGCGTCGGCCATGATGACGGGCTATTTTTTACGTCAAATGGAACAGCGCATGGAAATGGAAGTTTCCCTCACCGGTTCTCTTCTCTCTGACGAAGTCGAAGACGATTTTCAGTAAATCAGTAAAGACGATACTCGTAGGCGCGGGCTTTGTTGATGCTCTATTGCTGTGAAACCAAGGTTTCTAGCTAGGCCCGCCCTTACGGTACCAGTGACTTTTTCTAGGCAATCTCCTCAGCAGGCACAAGTCTCTGCCTCAACCGGCAAAGAATGCCGCCGAGGGGAACGATGTTTTGATCAACGGTCTTAGTCGTCCTCTTCAATGACGGCGGAGCGATCAAGCAGCAGCAGGTTACGCAGCGCATCGGTATCCAGTTCGGTGAGACACTGTTCACCAGCGCCAACCACCTGCTCAGCCATGGCTTTTTTCGATTCAATCATTTCGTGAATCTTCTCCTCTAGCGTGCCAGTAGAGACAAACTTGTGCACCTGCACGTTTTTAGTCTGGCCAATGCGAAAGGCCCGGTCAGTGGCCTGATTTTCGACTGCTGGGTTCCACCAGCGATCGAAGTGAAACACATGGTTAGCACGGGTGAGGTTAAGCCCCACGCCGCCTGCCTTCAGCGACAGAATAAACAGTCGCGGCCCGCTGGGATCATGCTGGAAGCGATCAACCATTTCTTCGCGCTTGTTTTTAGTCGTACTGCCGTAGAGGAATAGGGTTTCTTGACCGAACTGCTGGGTGAGATGAGCCTGTAGCTGTTTGCCCCATTCGGCAAACTGGGTAAAGATCAGCGCCCGATCGCCCTCCGCTAGCAGTTCATCCACCATTTCATCAAAGCGCAGCAGCTTGCCGGAGCGCCCCGGAGCCACAGTCCCGGTCTCTTCTTTGAGAAACTGGGCAGGATGGTTGCAAATCTGCTTGAGTTTGGTGAGTAAGCCTAAAATCTGGCCGCGCCGCTGCACGCCCTCGGCAGCTTCAATATCGCGCATCGCCTTTTCGACCGTGGCCTGATACAGCTGAGCTTGCTCTTTAGCCAGACTGCAAAACACCGTCATTTCCTGCTTTTCGGGCAGGTCTTGAATGATGGTGCGATCGGTCTTCAACCGGCGCAAGATGAAGGGTTGCACCAGCGATCGCAAGGTTTTGAGCGAGGCCGTGTCACCATAGCGTTCGATCGGCGTGGCAAAGCGCCGCTGAAAGAAGTTTTTGGGGCCGAGGTAACCGGGATTGAGAAAATCCATAATAGCCCACAGTTCGCCCAAGCGGTTTTCCACCGGGGTGCCCGTCAGCGCAATGTGAAACTGCGCTTCGATCTGGCGCACCGCCTTGGACTGTTTGGCATCAGCGTTTTTGATGTTTTGCGCTTCATCCAGCACGATGCCCAGCCAGTCTACTCGGTTGAAGTCCTTAAGATCGCGTTGGGCCAAGGCATAGCTGGTGAGCACCAGATTGGCAGTCTTGGCTTTGCGAGCAAAAACGGCAGCGTGCGATCGCTTGTCGCCGTGGTGCATCAGCACCTTGAGGTCGGGACCAAATTTGTGGACTTCGCGCTCCCAGTTGCCTAGCACCGAAGTGGGACAAACCAGCAACACCGGCCCATCCAGCAGGTCGCGGGCTTTCATCGTTAGCAAAAACGCAATCAGCTGAATGGTTTTGCCCAACCCCATATCGTCGGCCAGGCAAGCCCCTAACCCCCACTGTTCTAAAAACGTCAGCCACGAGACCCCCCGTGCCTGGTAGGGCCGCAGCTGACCGACAAAGCCGGGGGGCTCGCTGATCGGCTCTAGGGACTGGTTGCCCTCAGTCAGCGTCGAAATCAAATCCTGCAGAATGCCCGAGGCCTTAAACTTGACCACCGGCAGCTTGTCAATGATTTGCGTGTCGCCGGTGCTCAAACGCAGGGCATCTTCGACGTTAAGTTCGATCGGGGTATGACGTCGCTTAAAGAAGTCCCGCGCGGTGCGAACGTCTTGAGGACGCAGCTCGACCCACTGACCATCGATTTCGATCAGCGGCGTTTCTTGTGCCACCAACTTCTCAAAATCTTTTTGGGAAAGCTTTTTGCCTGCCAACGACAGCTCCCACTCCACATTCAGCAAACTCTTGAGCCCGAGCCGCTGACGTGCTTTACGCCCCGGAGCCTGCGCCTGCACCTGAATGCCCAAGCGATTATCTTGCGCCTCTGATGACAAACCGGGCGGCAGCAGTACGCCAAACCCTGCATCCCGCAGGCGATCAAGGGTGGCTTTAAGAAAGACAAAGGTCTGAGCTGGATCGAGGGAAATTCGGCTGGGATGACGCTGCTGCAAACTCTCGCGGATCGAGTCGCTAAAGCGCGCTGCGCGGCCCAGGCCTGCTAGAAGCGTCTCTTGGGGAGATTGCACGATTTGGTCGTCAATCACCGCCTCATCCACAGGATGTTGCCAGACAACGGCGGCAGCGATCAGGCGGGATTCGTCATCGCGTGATTGCAGATAGTAGCCCAGGTGCCAGGGGTCGGCCTCAGCAGTCGGCGGTTCTAGCTGAAAGCAAACGCGCCAGCGATTTTGGTCGGCGCTGTTTTGTAGCGGCGACGTCCAGGTGGTGAGGGCGTCACGCAGGCGGGCGGCGGCGATCGCACTGGTGTCTAACTGATTGGCATCACCGCTGAGGGCATCCAGCCACTCCCGCAGGGGCAGGTCAGGGCTCAGCACGTCAGTGCTACTGACTGGTTGCGCCTGCGATCGCACTTGAGCGTCAACCATGTGCGTCAAAAAGTCACAGAGCTGCGCTTCCGGATCTGAGTCGTAGGGCACGCTGAGGCCCACAGACTGGCCTTTACGGGCTTTGGGCAGCGGCTGGTAGGTGCGACAGCTGGGGGGCATGATCTGGCTAAAGAGCCGCAGGCGCTGGGCATCGGTATCGCTATCAAGCAGCAGTCGCCAGCGGGCCAGCATTTTTTTATTGGGCGTTAGGGCGATCGCCGGCAGATATTTACCCCGCGCCTGCAAATCGAGGCTCCACCGCGCGGCATGGGACCAAAACCGCAGATCATCACCGAGGGTAATGCCGCTGATTTCTCGCTGCCCCAGCGGCAACCCTTCTAAAAAGTGAGCAGTCTCAGCTGGGGTCAGCAGCACGCCCTGTACCCGCCAGGGATGCAGCGCGATCGCCGGGTCATCACTGGTCAACTCATCGGCAGAATGTTTGGGCAGGCAGGCCGTCTCGCGCAGCTCGGTGGGCAGTGACAGGCTCTGCTCGGTCGCCCGCGCGCCCTTAGCGCTGCTGCGACGCTTGGTGGTCGCACTGCCCATTTCCACCCAAAACGTTTTGGGTAAGCCGCCAATGGCCTTTAAACTCTCCAGCAGGTCAGGGATAGTCATGCCATACGGCTGGGCGTGTAAGACCGGCCCAGCCGGCAGGCTATCCGAGTTGAGCCGTCGCCACACCTCACCCCAGATAAAAAACTGCTGATTTTCGACTAACCAGCTTCCATGTACGATTGCCATGCCACACTCAAATCAATCAACAAACCTTTGATGCCTCAGCCTGATCGTCTATGGATCTTCCCATTTACCGTCACACCAAGTCTGAACTGCCCGTCTGTGTTGATCTGATGCAGCCCCATGAAGCGACTGGGGTCAGAGAAATGCTGAATCAGATCGTGTTAGACGGGGTGAGTTATCCTCAATCGGCCCCCCTTTCGGTAGAGGCCTTTGCGAATTATTGGCTGAAAGGCGAAGCGTTTGTCGTGCGCCTGCCAGCGCCAGCCGATGTGAGCAACTCGGCTCAGGTCGTGGGGGCATTCTATCTCAAACCCAACTTTCCTGGACGCTGCAGTCACATTGGTAATGCCGGATTCATTGTAGCGCCTCAAATGCGGGGTCAGGGGCTGGGCCGCCTGATGGGAGAAGTCATGCTGGATGTCGCCCGCGATCGCGGCTACCGCGCTGTGATGTATAACCTCGTGTTTGAAACAAATGTGCCTTCTCTCAAGCTATGGCAGTCTTTGGGATTTCACGAGATTGGGCGGGTGCCTCAGGCAGCCTATTTACCAGACGGGCGCTATGTTGATGCGGTGATGCTGTATAAGTCGCTGGTTAAGGCGGCGGGAGCAGGCGAGCCGTAGCGGTGGGCGCAGAGCCGGGGGCCGTAGAGGCCGCATTGGGGGCCATTGCTAGG
>CALCPB010000407.1 GCA_937897665.1 uncultured Halomicronema sp.
GATGTGCGATCGGGGGCTTGCCACAGGTCTAAATGTGCTATGGGTGGGTCAGCGTAGAAGCTGTCATGGCCCGCCCCTAACAGCGCTGAACTCCAATGGGTGAAATGGTCATGACTAATGCGGTGCAACGGAAAATCGCCCAGTTGCGGCACGCCCCAGCCATCGATCGCAATCAGCGCCGCCACCGTCCGCCCTTGAGCCTGCCACAGCTGCGCGGCGGCAAGCGCTCCGGCCACGCCCGCGCTAAAGCCGATGAGCACCAAGGGCAGGGGGGGAGCCGCTACTGTCTGCAGATATGACCAGACAGAAAAGCCGCTGAAAGGGGCATAGCGCTGCGTCGGCAACAGGCCCGTCGGCTGAAGGCGCGGTGGTTCGAGTCGTGGGGAATGTGCCTGTAGCTGACGCTGAAGGGCGGCGATAAAGCGATCGCTCAAGGCCACAGAATGTATGCCGGGGCAAATAATTAGCGTCATCGCAGGGGGCGTCATCACAACCGGATATCGAGCATGAAAGGGCGGCGCATGGGGCAGCTTGGGACTGGAAACGCGACCCAACCCGTAAACGGTGGTAGCCCCGAGCGATCAGTCCCCGCTAAGCTTAGATCAAGACGTTATCCTGCCCAAGACCTGACTCATCAGGCACTACTGAGACCGTTATGACGCCATCCACATTGCCGAATTGTTTTGTGGCCGGGGCCAGTCGCGGCGTCGGCTTTGAGGTTGTGAAGGGACTCCGGGCCCAAGGCTACCCCGTCGTGGCATTGATTAGAACGGACGATACCCGATCGCACCTCGAAGCGCTGGGAGCCCAAGTGCAGTTGGGCGATGCCCTGGATGCTACGCAAGTGACGGCAGCCTTGCAGGGCTTTGGCGATGCCCCCTTTGTCTTGGTGACTACGATTGGTGGCAAAGGCATGACCCGTGACGAGCCCCGCTCCGATTATTTGGGCAATCGCCATTTGATTGATGCGGCCAAGCCACTGCGATGTGAGCGATTCTTATTGGTGTCTTCCATTGGCGTGCGGGAGAGCGCGATCGCCCTACCAGCCCCAGTGCTTGATACGCTCCGTCCGGCCCTGCTGGCCAAAGCCAAAGCGGAAGAACATCTGATGGCGAGCGGGTTGCCTTTCACGATTGTGCGCCCCGGCAGTTTGCTCAACGAGCCCGCGAGTGGTCATGGACTCCTGACGGCGGATGTTCGCGCGGCGGGCAGCATCAGCCGCCTGGATGTGGCCGATCTGGTGATTCAATGTTTGCGATCAGAGCGGGCAACCAACCAAGTTTTGTCGGCGATTGATCGCGATCTCAGCCGCAGTGAGCCGCCCGTTGAGCCGTGGCCCCTCTAGCGATCACCCTTAGCTGAGTTTGGCCTGGCCTTATGTAAACAAACGTCAAGCAGATTTATTTAGTGGCTGCCGAATAGTCTGTTGGGCTACCGTCTTAGCCCTGAGCTTGACCGTCGCCACCTCGCAGGCACGAGATTAGGTAACTATATGTATCTGGGCGTAAAAAAATGTAATGAAAACCCTCATCAATCCCCCTTACTGTAACGGTTATGGCTTTAAATCTTTATTTAAGGACGCCGCCGCCATATCGGCTTAAATACACATTGGAATGTTGAGCATGAGCAGTAACTTAGCAAGTCAGCTTCGAGAAGGCACTAAGAAAGCCCACACGATGGCTGAAAACGTCGGCTTCGTCCGATGCTTTCTACGCGGTGTCGTAGAAAAGAATTCCTATCGTAAACTCGTCGCTAACTTCTACTTTGCTTACACCGCAATGGAAGAAGAATTAGAGCGCCATAAAGACCACCCCGTCGTCTCAAAGGTCTATTTCCCTGAGCTGCATCGCAAGCAAACCCTAGAGCAAGATTTGCATTACTACTACGGGGCCAACTGGCAAGAGCAAATCAGCCCGTCTACATCGGGGCAGAAGTACGTCGATCGCATTCGCGAAGTAGCCAACAACCAGCCGGAGCTGTTGGTGGGGCATTCCTACACGCGCTACTTAGGCGATTTGTCTGGTGGGCAGATTCTCAAGGGCATTGCTCAGCGCGCTATGAACCTCTCAGAGGGGGAAGGCACCGCGTTTTATGAGTTTGATGCCATTGATGACGAGAAGGCGTTTAAGGCCACCTATCGCCAGTCGCTCGACGAAATCGACGTGAGTGAAGCCATGGCTGACCAAATTGTGGAAGAAGCCAACGATGCCTTTGGCCTCAATATGGAAATGTTCCAAGAGCTTGAGGGCAACTTGGTGAAGGCGATTGGTCAAATGCTGTTTAACACGCTGGCGAACCGTCGTCGTCGCGGCAGCACTGAACTCGCCACGGCTGAGTAATTTGCGTTAGCGACCGAGAGCAATGGTCAAAGCGATCGCCCTCTCTCCCGCTGTAACACCGCTTAAAGACACCCCCGCGCAAACTCTGCGCGGGGGTGTCTTGCTTTGAGCCGAGGGGTGCCACTATCTGCGAGACATCAGGTCAATGTGCGACTCTCGTATTGAGCCGAGGGCTCACTAATCGTGACTTTGAACCGGCTGATCAACAAAATGCCGTGGCGGTTAGTCCACCACCTCGATCGCTTTTACGGCCAGGTAGGGCTTGCCCTCATAGAGGGCGATCACGTCTGGGGCGAGGGTGATGCCGTAGTCGGCCTCAATGAGCGCAACGTTGAGTTCCATAATCTCGCCAGTCACCTCAATGTTTTCGCCCGCGATCGGTGCGGGGAGGTCGGTAATCGCTAAAACCTCTTCCCCTCGGAAAGACTCCACATCATAAACGGTGAAGACGTTAGGAGAAAGCGTTTCTGTCACTTCCGTGCTGACGGTCACAGTCTCGCCCACCAGTTCAACGAGAGCAGTTTCGCGAACGTCATCATCCGGCAGGCTCGGTGCGCTTACCTCACTTTCAGGTTCGTCGATCGTTTCTACGTTCAGTTCCATGCCTTCTGGCGCTTCTTCTAGCTCGACATTTTCTTCAATGTCAGCGCCGGCATCGCCGGGATCTGTCGCTTGCGGGGCACAGGCTGCAGTGAATAGCGCCATCGAAGTGAGCGCTAAAGTCCCGACGACTTTTGCCGCTCGTGTGGGTCGAACATGCTGAATTAAGTGTTTCATGGGGATATCTCCAAAATCTGATTGCACCTGTAGCGTTGTGCCGCCAAGATGATTAACGTTAAGACGTGAAGTCGTCAGGTGCATCCACCTTCAGGTTTGATCTGACCCACCTGATGGGCAGAGTTGCACGACCACTCCGGCTTCAGCGATCGCGGGTTCTGTGCTCAGATTTGGTGACAATCGCCGGTTGGGCTCCCGTCAGCGCCATCTCTCGACTTGAGTTGTGGATTAATAAAGTTCCCTCAACTGTCTCGCTGAGAGCGATCACGCTCAAGGTTGATTGGGCTGGTTGAAGAGTGAGAGAGGTCAACGATAGGAATTCATCACAGTGGGACATTTATTTTGATGGCTTGCTCTTCTGATTTGCATCAGCGCGACACGAACACTAGCTTGAGCCAAATGGTTCTGTTGAACGGCATAGACTGACTAATGTCTTTCTGCTGTCTTTGTCCCTTGAAGCAACCCATCTTGAACCTGAATGATCCGGTGAGCTTGGGCGGCAATGTCAGGCTCATGGGTCACGATGATGACGGTAATGCCCTGGCGGTTGAGTTCGGTAAAGAGAGCCATGACTTCCTGAGAGGTTTGGGTATCTAGCGCACCTGTCGGTTCGTCAGCCAACACTAAAGCCGGACGATTGACGAGGGCACGGGCGATCGCCACCCGTTGCTGCTGTCCCCCCGAAAGTTGGCTGGGTCGGTTGCCCAGGCGATTGCCCAGCCCCACCTGGGTCAAAACTCTTGCTGCCTGCTGGTGTCGCTGTCGACGAGTTGCGCCGGCATAAACCAGGGGTAGCATGACGTTTTCTAAGGCTGTTGAGCGCGGCAGCAAGTTGAACTGCTGAAACACAAAACCAATGCGCTGATTGCGAATGTAGGCCAGCCCTTCATTACTCAGCGTGGTTAAGTTGCGTCCTTCGAGCACATAGTGACCTGTCGAAGGGCGATCGAGGCAACCGATGATGTTCATCAGGGTTGATTTGCCCGATCCGGAGGCACCCATAATCGCGACATAGTCACCTTCCTCGATGGTCAGATCAATGCCCTTCAAGACCGGTACATCGACTTCGCCCAAGCGATAGGTTTTACGAATCCCTTCTAGCCAAATCATGGCGACCATAATGTGTCCTGTGAGTAAACTGTGGTGTTATTTCACCCACCATTGCCGG
>CALCPB010000408.1 GCA_937897665.1 uncultured Halomicronema sp.
ACGACCGGCAACTGGTTCGGGGCGGGGGCCGTCACCATATACAGCTGAGCCTGCTGCTGTTGTTGAAACCGCTGATGGGCCATCACCTGGCTTTCGAGGGTGTAGATCTCATAGCGCAGCTGCTTACAGGCTGCAGACAGGTCAGAATGATGGATTTTGCCAAATTCTTCGAGCGATCGCAGAGCTTCTTCGACCCGACAAAAGTTGGCCTGCAGCACCTGGGCAACGCTGCTGCGCAGACGCTCTTGGGGATGGGTCAGTGTTGTACCGGGGTCGCTGGGGGTATCGCGGGCGGCTCGCAAATCTGCGGTATGCCACTGTGCTAGGCCTTGGCGCAAATGCTTGAATTGGGCGGTGAGCTCACCCTGATTGAGGCCAAAGCGACACCAATCTTCGAGCACTCGCAAGCCCTCGCGAGCGCGATCAAGGTTGGCGTCCAAAATGCGGGCAATGCTGTCAGGTTGGCTCATCGGCGGGTGGGGAGAACTCATGCCACAAGGGTGAGAAACGGCTACTTTGGGCAACGACAATCAGGTGAAAAAACTGGTCGCGCCATGGCGAAAGCGTTTCAAATTTTCCCACAGCTGGGGACGGTAGAACTCAAAATCCGTCGTTATAGTGGAATCAAGAATGACGCCATTGCGATGCCTCTGTCTGACGCGGCTATGCTACAGCACCAGTTTCTCAATACCAATGGCATTCGATTGCACTATGTCACCCAAGGCCACGGACCGCTGTTGCTATTGCTGCACGGCTTTCCCGAGTTTTGGTATACCTGGCGACACCAAATTCCCGTCTTTGCCGAACATTTCACCGTCGTGGCCCTTGATTTGCGGGGCTATAACGACAGCGATAAGCCGACCGATATCAGTGCCTATACGCTGTCAGAGCTGGGTAAAGACATTGCAGGTGAGATTACGGCCTTAGGCTACGACCAGTGCTACCTGGTTGGGCATGACTGGGGTGGGGCGATCGCCTGGCACGTGGCCTACACCTATCCTGACCAGGTAGCCAAGTTAATCGTCCTCAACTGCCCTCACCCCAGGCGCTTTTTAGACGGCTTTGCTGACCCTGGCCAATGGCTGCGCAGCGCCTATATCGGCTTCTTTCAACTGCCATGGCTGCCAGAGTGGGTGCTGCAGGCCGATGATTATCAATTTGTTGATCGGGTTTTTGACCAGCTAGCGGTAAATCGCCGTGCCATCACCGCCATTGATATTCAAGCCTTCAAAACGGCGCTGGCCCGACCCGGCGCTCTGCAGGGCAGTCTCAATTACTACCGTAATCTGCTATCGCCCTCGCTGCTGCAGCAAACCTGGCCCGTCTTGGCGGTGCCAACGCTGATGATTTGGGGGGAAGATGATCCCGTTTTTGCCAGTTCGCTGGCCACGGCAGAAGAACACGTGCGAGAATTTCACCTCCGCTACATCGCCCACTGCGGTCACTGGGTGCCCCAAGAATATCCCGAGTTGGTGAATCAATATATGGGTGAGTTTTTAGGGGTGTCTGTGTGATGCAGTCTGACCGATGCATGGGCTGGCGATGCCAGAAGGCGTCATCCTTAACGGCTGCAGGCTGTGAGGCTAAGTCACCCCACGCCCTCATCGATGTCACCCCATCGGGTCTGAAAACGAGGCGTTGTAAACCAAATCACGTTGACTTGGACAGCCTTGGTTTGTCCTGCCGAGCCCAACTTTCCTGAACCTTTGGCGCATCAGACCAATTGCCTGCCTTGGTTCAGCTGTGTTGAACCAAGGCGCTCGGGACGCTACTTTTGAGCAACTGCCTTAATCCACAATGGGTGATCGCCGGCCCAAGAGCCGATCGCGCAGTTTTTTAACGCGATCGCGATATTTCGCCGCTTCCTCAAAGTCGAGATTTTTGGCCGCTTCTTTCATTTGCTTTTCAAGCTGGCTGATCAGTTCTGGAATTTCCTCTAACGGCAGCTCGTCTTTGTGCTCGTAGACCTCATCTAGTTCCTGCACGTTGAGGCGACGTGAGACCTCCAAAAAGGAGAGAATAGCGTTGCTGTTGCGGCGAATGATTGAAGCGGGCACGATGCCGTTGTCTTCGTTGTACTTTTGCTGCAGGGCGCGGCGGCGTTCTGTGATGTCGATCGCCTTCGCCATGCTGTCGGTCAGGTTGTCAGCATAGAGAATCGCCTTGCCTTCCACATGGCGGGCGGCGCGGCCAATGGTCTGAATCAGCGATCGCTCGGCCCGCAAAAAGCCCTCTTTGTACGCATCCAAGATGGCGACCAGGGAAGCCTCCGGCAGGTCGAGTCCTTCG